>NZ_JAUBPB010000005.1:0-163723 GCF_036700545.1 Microcoleus sp. SVA1B4 | reverse complement strand
TTCTATCATATAGCGGAGGGCGAAAAATTTTGGCTCTTATCATACTTTTAACCATTTACAAAACCGGGATGCTCCCAATAAGTTCGCTCATAAAAGACACACCAATGGCTAGTATTTTCAAACAAAGGGAGAAAGAATAATGTATACCAATTTATCAACAGACAGGAAGTTAATTAAACAATATTTTGAATGCTTGAAAAAGCGAAATACAACAACTGAATCATTTGCCAAACAAGTAATTTCAGATTTTTTAGCCCATTGGAAAGAGAAGAGAGCGCCAAAAGAAGGGGTTTTTGTATATATCGTAGTTGGAGGGTTATTATTTTCACTTGCAATCAATATTTCATTTACTATTGCCTTAGTGATAGCAACTTTCTTGATTGCCAAAATAAGAATGTCACCTAACATAACTCCGCGAGTTAGTGATGAACAAATTGATCGATGGTTATTAGACGATAAGAAAGCATTATTTAAAAAATCTCCTACAGAATTAGATGTAATTGTAGTAAACAAAGATGAGAATCAACCAAAAACTCTTAATGTAGTGATGAATCAAGATCATCCCATAGAGCTTAGTAGTGGATTTATATTAGAAGATAATGATACTCTTTTACGAGCTTTAATAGGTTCTCAGGATTATTATGTTGAAAAAGGGCTAGATGGAAAGACCAGGTACAGTATTCATATATTTATGGTGATTTTTTTATGTAAAAATTTTCTTTCCTACTATAAGTGTCATTGGAATTTTATCAGGGGTGTAGCAACTTTAGTGGACACAGGTGAATATCTATATGACACAATTGTTTCTGTAAACACTCAGGAGTTGTCATCAGCAAATTTAGGAAATGAGGAGGGAAAAAAGTTAATACTTAAAAAAAATCTGCGGATTAGCACTGCAGACGGAAAAGAAATTGAGTTCCCCGCCCTATCAGAGATAAGAATGAGTTATGAATCAACTTCAGAGAATGAAATTCCCGAAGTTAAGGACGCAGCACATATCATTCGTGGAATTTTAAGAGAAAGAAGGATTGATATGCAAATAGTTAAGTCGTATGATGCAGATGATTGAGAATTCTACTACTTCCAGAATTATACTTTTTCTCCCAGTCCGCGAAGGCGGACTTTGTTTGTGTAGACGCGATTTCCAATCGCCCCGAAATTTGCTTGTTTGTGTAGACGCGATTTCCAATCGCCCCGAAATTAGTGGTTTCAATATCACCCTCGCTCTTCAGACTCAGACTCAAAATCCACGCGATCGTAAATATCACCTAACCGCATCTCAAACTCCACACAACTCAATCTCAACACCGCATCAGCACCATCATACTCAGACAAAACCCACTTATTATCATCCGTCTTAACAAACTGTTCAACGTGCATCTCGTATTGATCGATCAAAACATACTCTCGAAAAGTAGGAATCGTGCGAAAAAGTTTAAACTTGCCACCTCTGTCATAATCCGCCGTCGATTCCGATAAAACCTCCGCTACCATCACCGCATTAGTAATCGTATCTTTCCTACCCTCAGCAAACTCCAATTTTCCCGCCACCAACATCACATCGGGATAAGTATAAACCCGCTTGGAAGGTATCCACAAACGCAAATCGTTTATAAATACTCGGTACGGTTGCCCTTTCGTAGCAAAATTCAAAGTCCCGCTAAAATTAAGAGCTATTTGATTGTGATTCGGTGTTCCGCCTGTCATAGGAATTATCTTGCCATCCTGATATTCGCTTCTAAATTTTGCCCCCTCTTCCAGCATTAAATACTCTTCGGGAGAGTAATAAATCTGTACTTTTTCATCAACTTTGTCCTCAGCTAATTCTTCGCGGATTTCTGTTAATGCCGTCATAGTAAATCCTCATTTTCTCCTACTCACAATTATAGCCGCATCATCCACAAATCGAAACTACCGCTCACAAATCCTCATCTTTTGTTTCAATCACCTCTCCTTCAAACTCAAAACCCCGCTCCATACCATCAAAATACTTGTCAAAATTAGGCTTGATCCACAGTGCAGCTTCCCCGTGTCCCAACTCCACAGCTTTATCAATTACCTCCTTCCAATCCCTCAAAGAAAATCCCGCCGCTTGCACCGCCTTCAAACAATCCCAAACAAACTTTGGCACCGATACCGGCGACACCGCATACCTCAACAATTCCTCAGCACCTTCTGGCAAAATAATCAGATTGCTGGCAACTACAATTATACCTATATCTTCTTCTCTTTCCCCCTGCCAATTCACTTCGCCATTCAAAACATAACCCCAAGGTTTGAGAAAATTGTCGATCAGATACTGCAACCATTCGACATAATCATAAAACTTTTCTACGCCGCTCCATTTAATCCCTCCGCCGTCAGCAGTAGGAATCCACTTACACCACAATCCGGGCTGAGTCTTCGGCGGGCGGTTGTAATTAACAACAGAAATTTCGGAGTCTTCATCCCATTTTTCATTGACAAAATAGCAGCCTTCTTCGCCCACAGGCAAACCCACCGCTGTTCTCGCCGGATCGGGAATACTTTGCAAAATCGCCGAATTTCTCTTCATCCGTCGAGTTCGAGAAAACTCTAATAAGTAAATAGCTTCGCTGTCTAATAACCGTTTATTTAAATGAAATGTTCCGTCAAAAATTGTAGTGTATCCCATAGTTCTTATCTATTATATAATTGATTTTTACTATTATAAATCTATGTTAGCGAACTGACTAAAAGGAAAAAAGTTGTAGGTTGGGTTGAGGAACGAAACCCAACTTGAGGTTCCCAGAAAGTTGGGTTTCGCTAGATAGTTGGGTTTCGCTTCGCTTAACCCAACCTACGAATGATTAGATAGACTTATTGCAAAAATACATTGCATCTGCTTTTATCTGCGGTTAAAAACAGAAAATCCCGAACTCTTGCAAAAAGTCTAACCACCAATCTTACTTAGTCTTGTCCAAAGTCCGCGCCTCCAACCAAATAGGAATTGCAATCCAAGCAACTGCTAACAGCAAAGCAAATACCGCAAATTGAGCAGCCCAAGCTACCAATTTCTCTAAAGACACAACTTGTCCCAAGAAGTAGGATAAACTCACCATTACAGATGCCCAGCTTGCAGCACCTAGAACATTGAACAGGGAAAATTTCCAAAAAGGCATTTCTGCAATACCCGCTAGGGGGCTAGCAAAAATTCGCAGCAGTGCGATGAAACGGCCCAAAAATACGGCTTTAGCTGCATTTTTGCTAAACTGTTCTTTTAAGTCAAACAGTTGTTCTTCTCGAAAGCGGAAAAATTGTCCCAGCTTCAGCAGCAGTGGCCAGCCGCCGTACCTGCCGATCGCATAACCAAAATTTCCCCCCAATGTAGCACCAGCGATCGCACTGCCGAGCACAAACCAGTAATTCAGTTCCCCACTGCCAGCTAAAAACCCGCCAGCAATCGTAATTGTCTCGCCTGGAAGAGGAACTCCCAGATTTTCCAGCAAAATTCCCAGAAATACTGCCCAGTAGCCGTAATCACGCGCAAACTGCTGAATAGTCTCTAACGATAAAAACTCAAAAGACATTCGATACTGCCTTCGTAAACTTTTGCAAAGCTCAATACATTTATATATTGGCTCGATTCAGCCAATAGTGCAATCTTTCGCTGTGATGAAAAACACACTGTTGTCGCGATCGCTGATCCAACTAAACATTAGCCTTTCAGGCATACTAGATAAGTAGAGAATTGTTGCAGTTGCGTTCCGCGCGATCGCCAGCCAGTTTTCCTCCTAAATTTATCACAACGGCTCTCCCCACCGATTCCCACAAGGGCGATCGCCAATCCTAAAACATACGCTGAAATCCCCTGAGTCTCTCAAGAGAGTCAGCAACTAAACTAACTTATTCATACTTTACGAACGTAGGATAACTGCTATGGAATTTCCCAACTTCAACCAACCCATCGTCCTTCAACCTCACAACTGCCTCGACTCCCAAGCCGGCAGCCTCCTCCAGCAACAGCTAGCCGAGATTGTGCCCGATCGCCACAAACTCTGGGTAATAGACATGGCCGCCGTAGATTTCATCGACAGTTCGGGGATCTGCGCCTTAGTCGGGGGACTCAACGCCGCCCGCCACCGGGGATGCCGCCTCGTCATCTGCAACCTCTCAGCAACAGTCAGGCTAATATTTGAAATTACTCAACTCGACCAACTCTTTGAAATCTTCGACAGTTTCGAGCAAGTTATCTCCACTGAAACTCCGGCTTTAGTTGCTTGATTAAAATGATCTGCCGAGCTCAAATCTCAAGTTTCCCATAGACTTCAAGCAACCGCAGAGCTAATTTGTATATCATAAATAGGCTTATTTGTCAAGCAATACCAATGACAAAGAAATAAATCCGGCACTTGAACGCCGACAGAAGCGATCGCAGGTGCAGCCGGAAAAGGCCAAAGTCGATCGAAACAAATCCTTTCCCCTACAAACCCGAACTGCATCAAATAAGTCGCCGGAGGCGCATTTAAAAGATTCAGCAAGCGGTAAGCCAACTCATACAACTGCTGTCGCCAAACATCCGACAAATGCACCGGTTGAGAGTAACTCAACTCGCCAGACTGCTTAGAAGGTTCCCCACCGATCACCTCAGCATACAGTGGGCCCTTTGCCGTCAACACCACAGGCAGCCAAAAATTGCCACCACCGACGGGAAAAAGCAACTCCTGGGACACTCGATCGCGCGCTGCAGAAACATTGCTACAAAATCGAAACACATCTTGAGCCGGAAAAACCAGATTTTCTGGCACATCCAGCGTCAAAGGACAAACGATCGCCCCACCCGGAGCGATCTCGCCAGAATGGAGTTCAGAAACCCCACAGATATTGACTTCAGTTAAAGGATGAGATTGAGCGATCGCCGCGGAGAGACTTGCGGCCGAATCTTTCTCACCACCCGCGACAATCAAAACCTTAGACATTGCCAAAGCTCGGCATTTGAATTCCCCGATCGTCCGTTTCATCGACGCTCGGCAGATCCAGGCCCTTAGCCTTGCGGCTCCGCACCGCGAGACGGTAAGTTACGCTTTGCAACTCAGTGTGCAACTGACGGTTTTCCTTTTGCAATTGATCCAACTTTTCCTTAATCGGATCGAGCCGCTCGGCAAACTTCTGGCGGTAAACCCCCGGCAATTCCTGCACTACCTGTTCTAGCATCCGAGAACGATCCGTCAATTCTTGCACCGACTGCCGCAGTTGGTAAACCTCAGCATCCCGTTCGGCGATTTGTTCCTGATAAAAACCCACCTGTTCTTCAACAGCTTGGAGTTGTTCCCGCATTGCCTGCATTTGAGCTTGGTGGCGATCGGAAACTTCCGGCGCGGGCACAAAATTAGAATTGCCCTTCACCAGCCGGAAAAGTTCTTGAGACAACTGCTGCACCAATTGGTCGCGCATTTGCAGCTCTTCGGTGAGACGAGATACCTCTGATTGCAATTCTTTTGAGCTTACAAGTTTAGTTTGATTCACGATGACTCTCAGCTTTTGTTATATAATCTGTTTCTCTTTAAAAATATCTCCCCCTTACCGCAGAGGCAAGAGGCACTTCAAAAGTTTTGAACCTATGAGGCTAAATCGAGCCAGCCGCCCGATGTCAAGGGTAAAGCTCAGTTTAACTCAAATCAGGCATCCACGTCATCACCTTAGTTTCTTGGCACTGAGATGTTGCACCATTATCAAGAACAGGCAAGATGCCTGTTCCACAAAGAATTAATTTTTTGTGGGGATTAGGGGTTGGGCAGGAGAACCCGCCCAAAAAAGGATTAAGGACTATTGATATTGGTGCAACATCTCAGTTGCCATAGACACAGGGAAAATCCTAGGTTTTTTGTCAATAAACTCGGTTTCTTAGCTTTTTATGAGAATAGTGCAAGCTCTCATGTGTAACCAGTCACAGCAGAAAGCACTTGGCCAGCTTCGTCCAAGGTGCTGCCAAAACAGATAATGCCGTCCTCGTGACCGGCCATGGCCAGCATTTTGCGATCTGCCAAATTCTCCTCCTCAAAAAGTCTAAACATTTCTAAGGCCATCTGGGGAGTGCCGTAAGGTATTTCTTTTCTAGTAGTAGGAATCTTAAACAGCAGTTGCTGCCATAGCTTAGGATTGTGGACGTGAATTATCCCGCACACATCCTCTCTCTGAAGGTACAGGGCCCCGTGAGTCAGGGACTCCGACGAAGCTTGTACGGGGCCCCGGCAGCCGAGGAAATTTTTTTCTAAGTTAAATTCGGTAACAGTACAGTATGATTCTGGTCCCAGATTCCTCAAGTGTGCAGTCTGGGTTCCCGAAATCACGAATTGGCAAGAATTACCGAGTCTGACACTGACGTTGCCAAACCCTATGCCATTTTCGTAGACGCCAATTAATCCCCAAGAGTGGAGCCGATCGCGCCAGTCCATCAAATCTGCTATGTTGGTGGCAGCTACAGGGCCTGCCTCTTCCCAATCACAACGGTACTTAACGACTCCTTCATCCATTTTTTTGTTTGATCAGACACTACTGTGACACGACAGAGTTGGCTGAAGCTGAGACTTAATCGAACTTGTCAAGAAGTTGTCAAACAGCTTTTTTTGCCTGCTGCCTTATGTCTCCGTGCATAAGTGCCTTAACTAATCTACATTCCAGTGTCGCCGTAATTAGCTACCGACATTAGCAAAAAGTAAGCTACGAAAGTTGAACCAATTATTCCAAAAATCATGATTTAGCCTCTAGGTGATTACAAAAGTTCAATATGAAAATGTACCCTTTCAGTCGGGGAGTTTGATTCTAGGCTTTTGCCCGATCGAGTTTCTGATGTGAAACTACATAACATCCCTGAATCGCTTATTGTTCTATACTACAGCATTTCTACTGAGTTGAGCTCTACCTTAAGAAATATTTAAGGATAAATTACCCTTAATCCGGTAAGTCCGGTAAAAAGCAACCGTAGATTTACTTATTTTTTATAAGTGTACATATATTTAAGAAAAAAGCAAGCGGAACACAAAAAAAATATTTTTTAGCCAGTCTGGGACGCACTGGCACAATCTTCGGGTGCTCTACGTTATTCAACACCTCTGTCGATCGAGCAATTTTTAGCTCCGGGGCATCCTACAAGCTAAGAAACCGGGTTGAGCCTAATATTATGTCACGTAAAATCACCGCAACGCCAGCTCGCGTCGGCGGGTTCACCAAAATCTGTAGTAGTAGTATAAGTTATAGATCCGGTAAACCCGCGCCTACCTAGAGGAGGATAGTCGATCGACCGAACCTGATATAATCCTATTAACTCAGATGTTGCACCATTCTCCATTAGTCTTTTATGAACAGGCTTTTCGGCCTGTTCCACAACATATAAATTTTCTTGTGGAACAGGCATCTTGCCTGTTGCTGACAATGGTGCAAGATATCAGATTAAGAAAAAAACAAGCCGATCGAGCAGTGAGGGCCCGATCGGCTAAATTTTTCTGGGAAGCGCGATCGCCCCCAGCCCTTTAAATGTGGAAGTGATACAAGATGCTGCCGTCGTCTTTAATTTCGCAATTGGCATTAAAAACTTCAGCTTGTTGGTTCAAAAAACGCTGAGCGACATCCGGCGACAGCCGCGTTTCCATCGCAAACCGCACCAGAGTGATTTCGCCCCGGCCTTCTTTGATCAATCGGTACAAAGCACTTTGGAGCCTTTCGCTCTCTTCTCGCTGAAAAGCTGCTTTGTACCTCCAATCCGCCACCGAAGGAATCAAACCGCGGCTGACCAAAATCGCTAACAGCAAGCCAATTCCCAAAATCAGAGGCACTGTCGGATCGCTCGTGGGCGTCGCCACAATTTGCGGCACTGTAGCGGCGGCCAAACTGCTAACCATTTCTTTTTCCGACGCTTGCGTATCCGCCATTGCAAGCTGAGTTTTATTGTAAAAGTCTTGCTGAAGCTTCATTTGCTGCAACAGGCGAGCGCGCTCTCTTTCGTATTGGTCGAGTTTTTGCTGAGCTTGTTTCAGGTCTTGAGTGACTTGTGCCAAGCGTTGGTTGAGCGACTGATTGACTGATTGCCACCGATATCTGTTAATCAGGCGGCTTTTTTCAACCATGCCCTTCATCAACATATCCGCCGTTTTGATTGCTTGCTCCTGATCTAGCGAGCGATACCCAACCACAATTTCTAGGGGTTGTTCCGGCTTAGAAATTTTGACAATAGCATTTTGTCGAACTTGCTGGGGCGACAGCTTAACTGCATCTGCCACTGCTTTGACAACATTATCTGCTAGGAGAACCTCCGGGGTGAGTTGCTCTCCCTGCTTGAGAATTGTCGTGCCCGTGGTCGAAAATTTGACTGGCGGATTATTAGAACTGAGAGTGCCTTGAGCCATGAATCCGGGGGGCGGGGCGAGGCGGTAGGCCAGGGCGCCTGAAATACCCATAATTACAGCAAAACTGCCTAGGGCAATCCATCTGTATTGATGTGCTGAAGATCTAAAACGTAAATTTCCCATTTTGATAGTCAAGTCATAACATTCGCTTGCCGCAGCTACTGCCAAACGCCAGAGCGATCGTTTCTTTCTGGTTAGTCAAATTGACTGCTGAAAATTTTCTCAGTTTGTACCTAAAAGCTATTAGCTTTTGAGAGTTGTCAATATTCATGAGCCCAAAAAACCGATCGCGCTTTTATTTGATCCGAGCTATAACTTCAGTTTTTGTCCTTAATAATTAATCTGTAACAAGGCTTCTGGAAGTCTACTGGCCTCAGACTAGCACTCAGGCGTGCGAGAGCCTCGCCTCCCCGTGTTTGTTGACATTCAAAACTGTCTCCTTTTCACCCTTGGCAATCCTCCAATTATCTTACGTCTTGGCGTCTTGCGGACGCGGTTGAAGAATAAAAAAAACCTTAAATAATCTGCCTAAAAACTTAACAAGCAAGAATTATACCATGCAGTTAAGAGTTTGCTGCGTATTCAAAAAAATTGTGGAGCTGGTTTCGCCCCAGATCCACATATTCACATAACAATTATGGTTCGATCGGTTGATGGTTCGATCGCTCTGGCAAGGGCGACTTTTCAGAAGCCGATCGGCAAAATCAGACCCTCGCGGGCCATGACAGCCTTCGGAAAAGCGATTTGCACATCTTCGGCGATGCGATCGAGAAAATCGTCCGTGTGAGCCGGATCGTGGTGAAAAATCACCACTCGTTTCACCCGCGCCTCCTTAGCCATTCTCACCGCTTCCTGCCAAGTCGAGTGTCCCCAACCAACCTTCGGAGACTTGGGGTTGTGATATTCCTCGTCTGTGTACATCGCATCGTAAATCAGCACATCAGCGTCGAGGGCTAAATTGTAGACATTCTCATCTAGCCGATCGGGAAAATGCTCAGTATCCGAACAATAAACCACAGATCGTCCCTGCCAAGTCACCCGATATCCCATAGCAGTATTCGGGTGATTCAGAGAACCCGTCCTAATCTCAATATCATCCAGCATCATCGTCTGGTTGTGATTGAGTTCGTAGAAATTCAAATCTGCCTGCAAACCCATCAGCGGCACCGGCGAATTCGAGTGGAGCACCCGTTCAACGAAGTGCCTTTTCATGCAATCTCCATCCGGCGGAGTCGCCCCGTAAATATCAAAGCTATTGCCGCGGATGAAAGCTGGGGCGAACAGCGGGAAACCTTGAATGTGATCCCAGTGATAGTGAGTAAAAAACATATAAGCTTGCACCGGCATTTCTTGCACCAACTGGTCTCCCAGCATCCGCAAGCCTGTTCCGCCGTCAAAAATCAAGCGTTTGCCAGCGACTCGCATTTCCAAACAAGAAGTATTGCCGCCGTAGCGAACAGTTTCCTGTCCGGGTGTCGGAACACTGCCCCGCACGCCCCAAAACTGTACTACAAAATCATCTATACCTTTTATTGATTCGGAGGGTTGAGGGCAATCAACGGGATTTGCCGCTACTGAGGACAAGCTGATTTCCATTTTAAAATTCAGGCTTTAAGGTTCCACATTGTCCGTGATGGCGCAGCAGATGGTCGCACAACACTAAAGCTACCATTGCTTCCACCATTGGCACAGCTCTTGGCAAAACACAAGGGTCATGCCGTCCCTTGGCAGCCAGCAGCGTTTCTTCGCCTTCTCGGGTAACTGTGCGCTGCTGCTGGCGAATTGTCGCAGTCGGCTTGAATGCCGCCCGCAAAATTATATTTTCGCCGTTAGCAATGCCACCCTGAATTCCGCCAGAGCGATTCGTCACTGTACGAATTACACCCTTATCATCAGTATAGTATTCATCATTATGTTCGCTGCCCTTGAGCAGAGTCCCGGCAAACCCGGAACCTATTTCAAAGCCTTTGCTGGCGGGCAAGGACATGATGGCTTTGGCCAAGTCGGCTTCAAGTTTGTCGAATACGGGCATTCCCAGACCTTTGGGTACATTGCGGGCGACGCATTCGACTACACCGCCGATCGAATCTCCACTGTCGCGAACTTTTTCGATCAGTTCAATCATTCTTTCGGCACATTCGGCATCTGGACAGCGGACGATGTTGCTTTCTACTTGTTCTAAGGTAACAGTGTCCGGGTCGGCGACACATTCTAAGTCTTTGATGCGTTTGACGTAGCCGACTATTTCGACTCCGGCTGCTTGTTGGAGAATTTTTTTGGCGATCGCCCCTGCTGCTACTCTACCAATTGTCTCTCTCGCCGAACTGCGACCTCCGCCTTGCCAGTTACGAATTCCGTACTTAGCATCGTAGGTAGCATCAGCGTGAGAAGGGCGGTAAGTTGTCGCCATTTCGCCGTAATCTTGGGGGCGAGTGTCTTGATTGCGGACTAAAATTGCGATCGGCGTTCCCAAAGTTTTGCCTTCAAACACCCCCGACAGAATTTCGCAGGTATCTGCTTCTTTGCGAGGTGTGGTAATTTTGCTTTGGCCGGGGCGACGGCGATCGAGTTCGGCTTGAATGAACGATGCGTCGATCGACACCAGGGGCGGGCAACCATCAATTACTACTCCCACACCGCCGCCGTGAGATTCCCCAAATGTCGAGATCCGAAATAAATGCCCAAAGGTATTGCCCATTATGCTTTGCCCTGAAACTTGATAATTTTTAGCTTAAGTGGAATAGAGATTTACTGTATTTATGAAAAATATACCATTGACCAGTAGGCGACAGGCGATCGCCCAACAGCATCACTCCCTTCCCACCCCTAGAAGAATATCTACCAGGGAGAGAGGGAGAGACAGAGAAGAGGAGATATCTGGAAACACACTTAAATTCATCCGTGTATCCGTGTCCGAATCCGTGTTGTGCTTTCCTTCTTCTTTAGTCTTCGTGTTCTTCAAAAGGATCTCTCAATTCCTTAGCGGGAGGGCCGAAAGCCGTGTAGATCGAGAATCCGGTGATTGCCACCAGACACACGCCCAGTGAAATGCCTAGAACTGCTGCGGGTTCCATATTTTTGATCGATTATGAGTGCTCCACTCTATAATATTACAAAAAATAACAATCCGTCTGAAAGTCTCGTGATTTTAGGCGCTGTACGGTATGGCAGCCAACCCCCACTCCCCGTTTTCCGAGTCCCCCTGCAGCATTTCTGAGAAATTGCGATCGCAATTAGCGGTAGAAATATGTCAAACTTTTCTGTAGAGATTCATTGCAGGTGACTTATGGCACAACGGACTTGGTTAGGAGATATACTCAAACCCCTTAACTCGGAATACGGCAAGGTAGCCCCCGGCTGGGGAACCACGCTATTGATGAGCGTGTTCATTGGACTGTTTTTCGTGTTCTTGTTGATTATTTTGCAAATCTACAACTCTTCTCTGATTCTGGAGAGTGTGGATATGGATTGGTCGAGCCTAGGCCGCTAAAAATTGATCACAAAACAGTAAGGCTAAAAGTAAAAGCTTAGGGTTGAGGAGAAAGGGCAAAAGCTAAGTTTTCCCGTTTTTCCTTACCCTTTCCGATTACTTTTGCCATAAATAAACAAGAAGTAACTAAACAAATTGCTGGAGAAAAACCATGAATATTTTTGGCATTGGTTTGCCCGAAATGGCAGTTATTTTTACGATCGCCCTATTGGTATTTGGCCCGAAAAAATTACCTGAAATCGGTCGGAGTATGGGGAAAGCAATTCGGGGCTTTCAAGACGCTTCGCGGGATTTTGAGTCGGAATTCACGCGGGAAGCTAAGCAGTTAGAAGAAGCAGTAGCAACTAGCAGCAAACCGGAAACTGAAAAACTCGCGGCGGCTACTCCCAAGAAGGAAGATAGCACAGACAGTTAGATGAATAACCCTCAGAAGTCGGAAACACCAGCGGAGTTAGTGATTCCCCAGCTAATAGTTGGGTTGGGAAATCCCGAACCTAAATACGATCGCACCCGACACAACATAGGCTTTAATGCTGTCGATGCCTTGGCTAAATCTTGGCAGATTTCCCTGTCGGAAAATCGCAAATTTCAAGGCATATGTGGCGAGGGAAACCGGCCGAGGGGACAGAAAATCCGCTTGCTGAAACCGCTTACTTACATGAATCTTTCCGGTCAAGCGATTCGGGCGGCGGCGGATTGGTACAAAATACCTGCGGAGTCGGTATTAGTAGTATACGATGATATGGATTTGCCGATCGGGAAATTGAGAATGCGGCTTGCCGGTTCGGCCGGCGGGCACAACGGCATGAAATCGACAATTTCTCATTTGGGCACAGACAAATTTCCCCGCTTGCGGATTGGCATCGGCAAACCTCAAAACGATGCTGCTAAAAATGAGAAAGATACGATTTCCTTCGTTTTAGGAAAATTTTCCTCAGAGGAAAGTCAGTTAGTAGAGAAAGTGCTTAAACTGGTTGTAGAAGCTGTGGAACTAAGCCTGCACCAAGGAGTAGAAAAAGCCATGAGCCTTTACAATAGTCGCACAATTGCAGAAACAAACGCGGAAACAAAAAGGTGAGTTCGAGACGTTTGCCTGAAACAACTGCATATGTCCGGGTTACTGGCCAATCTTGGCAAAAAGGCACGATTGAGGGTGAAGTGACTGCCGGCAATTTTGAGTGGCAGTTTCAGTGGCGTTTCACGTCAGAAAAAACACTGATACTTGAACCTTCTCAGGGTAGGGCATTGATTCAGGAACCGCTGCACCGTTTTCTGGAGAAATGGGATTATCAGCTTGAACCAGGTGGCGATTATTCGTTTACGGTTCGGGCTGAGTTTTAATATTGATATTTATTTGAGAATAACTCTTGACACATTATGCTAAATCTAGCATAATGGAAGTGTAGTCGTAAACAACACAATCAATGCCATGAGAAAAAAAATCTTGAGAAAATATTCTAAACATGAGACAAATATCACCCAAAGATATTCTATGGATCGGAAGTTCTCTGAACGATCTTAAAGAATTTCCTGAAGATGTACGTGGCATAATGGGCTATGCTCTGTATCTAGCACAAACAGGAGGAAAACACCAATCTGCTAAACCTCTCAAAGGGTTTGGAGGTGCAAAAGTTTTAGAAATTACCGATGACTATGATGGGGATACCTATCGAGCTGTTTACACGGTAAAGTTTGCAGATACAGTGTATGTTTTGCACGCTTTCCAGAAAAAGTCTAAAAAAGGAATTGCTACACCGCAACAAGATATTAAGTTAATCCAAGAAAGGCTAAAACTAGCTCAAGAACATTACGAAGAGTTCAAGAGTAAGTAAGAATGGAATTAGTAGTGATAAGATGTGCTTATATTTCTAAAGAAGCTGGAAATAGACGGCTTCTTATCACTACTTTTTCAGGAATAACTAAGACCAGGTAAAAAAGGGCGAAATCATGAGTAAGGAGATCGATATTCAAGTTAGTAGTGGCAATATATTTGCTGATTTGGGTCTGCCTAATTCTGATGAAATGCTGATGAAGGCGGAACTGGTACGCCAGATAACCGAGATCCTTAGTCAAAGGAAACTGAATCAAGTTCAAGCAGCAGAAGTATTAGGAATTGACCAGCCAAAGGTGTCAGCCTTGATGAGAGGAAAGCTGACAGGTTTTTCAACAGAAAGGTTGTTTCGATTTTTAAATGCGTTAGGGTGCGATGTGCAAATTGTGGTGAAGCAAAAGCTGGAATCGCCCGCGACCGCAGGAATTAGTGTTGTTAGCATTTGATATCTGAATAGTCACTTTTTTGTATAATTCACCTTCTTTGCATTCACTTTTATAAATCGGCGGTTTGTCAGCAAATCAGGTTGCGTCGCTTCTCGGTAAGCCCCGCAATAATACATTGTCAAAACAGCTTTGTAAGCCCAGCAATCAGAAGGTACATCGGTAAAAGGAGTGGGCAGGGTTTCAACCTGATTCTGCACGCAAGCAGGGAGAATTTGTTGTGGCGTTGCCTGCAGCTGAGTTTTAAAATCATAGTAATGGGAAGGGAAAAGGGAATCGGGAAGGCAAACTTTCTCTAATAGGAGGTCCCGATTCCAGTGATTCTTTAATTAAAGCAGGTGGCGTCCCTTCTCGGTAAGCTCCGCAATAATACATTGTCAAAACAGCTTTGTAAGCCCAGTGATTGGAAGGTACATCGGTAAAAGGATTTGGCAGGGTTTCAGCCTGATTCTGCACGCAAGCATTGAGAATTTGTTCTCGCGTTGGCTGCACTTGAACTAAAGAATTATTTGGCTTGGCTTGTGCGGCATTTTGCGCCTGTGCGGGAGATGAACAACTGGCACTAACTAACAGTATAATTGTGGAAACGATTCTGATTTTAACCATCTCATTACTTTTTGTGCGACAATATATCCTAACTTGCACTGCATTCCCTGAAAACTATGCCGACGAGTCGTATTCTCCGCAATCGTTATCAAATTATCAAAGACTTGGGACAAGGCGGTTTTGGCGACACCTACCTCGCTAAAGATTTAGACCTACCCGGACAGCCCCAGTGCGTTGTCAAACATCTTAAACCGAAAGACCCCAATCCCGCCATTTTACTAATTGCCAAAGGCTTATTCGACAAAGAAGCCCAAACGCTGTATAAATTGGGTAAGCTACACGACCAAATCCCCAGCCTTTCCGCCCACTTTGAGGAAAATGGCGAATTTTATTTGGTGCAAGATTTTATCGAAGGACATGACCTTACCAAAGAACTGATTCTCGGTAAAAAATCAAGCGAATCCCATACTATTAAATTATTGCACGAGATATTAGAAGTTTTAGCCATTGTTCATCAGCAAAATGTGATTCATCGCGACTTAAAACCTGCTAATATAATGCGTCGCCAAGATGGTAAAATTATCTTGATTGATTTCGGGGCGGTCAAGGAAATTAGCACAATGGTTGTTAATGCTCAAGGACAAACTAGCTTCACCGTTGGTATTGGTACTTCGGGTTATATGCCCAGCGAACAAGCGAAGGGCAAACCTAAACTGTGTAGCGATATTTATGCAGTGGGGATGATTGGGATTCAAGCATTGACTGGTCAACCTCCTGATACCTTACCAGAAGATCCGCAGACGGGAGAAGTTATTTGGCAAAATCAGGCACAAGTTAGCAATAATTTAGCGAATATTTTAGATAAAATGGTGCGCGATAATTTCAGTCAGCGCTATCAAGATGCAGGGGAAGCATTGCAAGCAATTTTATCTTTGTCGTCGCCTCTCCCACCGCCACCACCGCCACCGCCACCGACACCAACACCACCGCCGCCACCGACAAGGCGAGGTTTTTTACAATTCGTCGGTTTGGCTGGATTAGGACTTATCGGTTTAGTTGTGTATCAAAGTTTGGGGAACAAATCGCCTCAAACTTCAACGAATGAGCCATCGTCACCGATATTACCCAACGACGATATACCATCTCAGTTGCCACCACCTCCAGAAACCCCACAACCAGAACCACCAGCACCAAAAACTCCATCGCCAAAAGTATCGTCAAATTCCCTAAAAACAGTTCAATTTGAAACGGTGACAGTGAATTCAACGGGGGAAATCACCAAGCGCAGCCAAAGTCAAGCACAGGTTTTTACAGAAACTATCGCCAAGGGCATAACTTTAGACATGATGGCAATTCCTGGTGGCAGTTTTGTCATGGGTTCCCCCAATACGGAAGCAGGACGATATAACGATGAAGGGCCGCAGCATAATGTTAATGTGGCCCCTTTTTTGATGGGAAAATATGAGGTGACTCAGGCTCAATGGCGCGCTGTGGCAGCTTTACTGAAAGTCAAGATTGACCTCAAGGTTTATCCTGATCCTTTTAATTTTAGAGGTAATTTCCCTGTTCAGCAAGCAGATTGGGATGATGCTATAGAATTCTGTGCAAGATTATCTCGACTTACTGGACGCAATTATAGACTGCCTAGTGAGGCAGAATGGGAATATGCTTGTCGTGCAGGAACCACTACACCTTTTTATTTTGGGGAGACAATTACCCCGGATTTAGTTAATTATGACGGCAATTATCCCTACGGTTCAGCACCGAAGGGAAGTTCTCGTGAGAAAACAACTGCTGTAGGTAGTTTTCCGCCTAATAGCTTTGGACTTTATGATATGCACGGGAATGTCTGGGAATGGTGTCAAGATGTTAGGCACAATAATTATAACGGTGCGCCGACTGATGGTAGTGCTTGGGAAAGTGGTGGAGATAGTAATTACCGGGTGCAGCGTGGCGGTTCCTGGAACTACGATGCGTTCGCTTGCCGTAGTGCCGATTGTCACTTCGGCTCGGCGGGCCTCGCGTCGGGGCCCAGGGGTTTTCGCGTGGCGGTTGCTTCGGTTTCTTCGTCGTCCTAGTTTTCCCCGTGAGGACTCTTCTTTGCTCTTTTGCCCTTTTACTCTTTACTCTTTTCTCTTTTTCACTTTTTTCGTCGTCTCTGGCGACTCGATTTATTTTTTGGCACTCGTGGATGCACTCCCGACAAAGAAACCGGGTTTTTTACTTAATCTGTGGAGTACAGCGAAGGATATCGCAAAAAAACCGGTTTCTGGTCACCTGTGCGTAAGTCTTGTTTGGGAAAATCACTGTCATTGTGTCAATGCTTTCTGTAGAGACAAGTCTGCGGAAATAGTCTGGTTTATTTACGGAGGAGTTGGTGCTGATTTAGGATGGGTTCCAGCGTAGTAAACTAATTTTTTTTTCAGATTCACCGCCGAACAGATTATAATTAGAAATATTGATTTTTCTCACGAATAGTCGCATAGGAGATTTACAAAATGAATAACCTATTAGCAGAAACTTTTGCCACCGTCTCTCAACTACCCGAAGCAGAACAAAATGCCATAGCATCCTTAATTTTAGACAAGATATCAGCACCAAGAGTCGCGCCTTTCCTCATTTCCCAATCAGACATCGAAACCATAGAAAAATCATACATTTTCCGAGACAAAACAGAAGTTATTGAATTTATCAACCAATATCCGTTTTTACTTCCCGTTGTGCTAGAAGCACCCGTTCAGATTAGCAATTATTTCCCCGAACAAAAACTATTACTTCAAGTCATCAATGACCCCGAAATTCCTAACTATGTTCATCTGGTTCTCTCAATCATCTTGACAGACCTCGCTCCCGATGAAGCAATGGATAGAGAAGACGAATTGCGTAAAAATTGGTCTAGGGGATTATCCCATGAAATTCGGGAGCATTTTTATACGATTTTGGAATATACTGATGAGTTTTGATTGGTCGCAATACCTAAATTTAGCAAAAGAACTTGCTGGTCAAGCAACTATTCCTGCTGAACAGGAGGCGCGATTGAGGGATGCTATCAGTCGTTCCTATTATGCTGCTTTTATCTTAGCGCGGAACTATTTGCGAGATAAACAAGGTCATTCCCTGCCAAAAACTAGCGATATTCACCGCTATGTTTGGCAAGAATTTGATATTAATCCTGACTCAAGATATCAATTAATCGCCGATAATTTAGCAGTGTTGCGCCGATATCGAAATCAAGCAGATTATGACGATGATTTTCCCTTATTATCTGCGATTGCTACTATTGCGCTCAAGCGTTCTCAAGAAATAATTTATAACCTAAATAATCTCTAAATATCAATTTAATCTGATAATGCCTTTGCTAAAACAGCAGCAGTTGTAGGGTGTGTCGCCTGCGATAAATTCCTAACTAAATACCAACAATCTCATAGCGACGCACCTGATGGATATATTACAAACCTTTGGAATGTTCAGACAGTTTTCGCATTCCCAAGGCCAAGACACTCAAAAACAACAGCCCCACTGCCCCAGCTAGCGGATTGCCGTTAACTCCTGTCACCCAGTCGGGAACAGATCCCGAATATCGCACTAACTGCCCGATTTTAATGATGTAATATCCCCAGATTAAACCTGCATGAAGCCCGATCGACAAACCGAGGCGATTTTGGCGCGATCTTTTTCCCCAAACCAGAATCAAACCCAGCAACAACAAACCCGGAAACTGCGGCCAACTCTGCAGCATTGCCGCGACAGGTTTGATAAAATGAGATAGGGCAAACACCAGGCTATTCACCCACAGAGATATTTTATAATTGTAATCCCGCTGCAACTCGTCCAGCAACCAACCTCGGAATACCAACTCCTCCGCAAAACCGACTCCAAGGGCGCTTAACAGCCCTTCTGCGATGATTCTCGGCAAATTATCAGAATTTTGCCACGCGACCAAACCGAACAGCCATTGCACCACAAATAAGCTGAAAGTGAGCAAAAGCCCGATCGCCAATCCGATTAAAAGCTCAAAACCGTTTTTTCGCGTATTGATTAAACCGTAACTTTTGAGTAATTGGGTTTGTCCGTAAACCTGTTTTCCCCAGCGCGGCACTAGGAACAGAAACTCAGTAAACAACAATCCCATTGTCAGAATAGTTGCTAGGTTACTATCTTTAACTAAGAGATAAATCGGTGCTGCTAGCGGCAGCCAAATTGCTAGCAAGATTAATAGGAAAATTATTACACGTAAAGGAAAGGGATAACTGGCTATTATTTGGAGGCGGTTAATCATTGTTGTAAATGAGTTGAAATTGGGTAAATCGGCTTATTGGTCGGTCGGCATGTCCGACAGGGGTTTTTAACCCCTGTCTCATAGCGAAAGTCCTCTCAAAGAAAACTGAAATTTATCACAATCTAATTTAGGTTGGCAGTCGGTTTTAACCGACTTTTGCTATAAGACGGGGATTTAAATCCCCGGCGGGGTTGCGGGTGAATGCGAGAAATTTTGGCTGAGTCAGGCTTGAGTAAATCCGAGAGTTAGAGTTGGATAAATCCGAGAGAATGTACAAAGCAGACGGAAAAAGCTAGAATGGCATCGTATCGGTTGAAACTTTAAATGAAGCAAAGCTATAACATAAGGTAACAATGACTGAAGCCTCGGATTTTTCAAATGTCGATCGCGAATTAGATGACACAATTTTAAGCTTCGCAGACATTCAGGCAGAACTCAACCTGCGCCACGCTAAAGATGCTCTGCGAGATATAGTAGAAAATCTCGACTTGACAGTTCAAGAGCGAACTGGACTGGAACCGGAAATTGGCGGGTTGGAGAAAATGCTCGACAAGCTAGAGCGCGCTTGCGTGCAAATAGCTGTGTTTGGGATGGTGGGAAGGGGAAAATCTTCGGTTTTGAACGCGCTGCTAGGTCAAAATGTGTTTGAAACTGGCCCGACTCACGGGGTGACTCGCACCACGACTATCGGGCAGTGGGATGTCGGAGAGGGAATTGATGAGAATTTGCCCGATGGCTTACGCCCCGCTACGCTACGACTTTCGCCAGTTATTTACCGTTTGTCGCAAGTTGAATTAGTCGATACTCCCGGAATAGATGAAGTTGACGGCGAAACTCGCGAACTTTTAGCCCGCCGCGTTGCTCAACAAGCAGATTTGATTTTGTTTGTAGTTGCTGGCGACATTACAAAGGTGGAATACGCAGCACTTTCGCAGTTGCGGGAAGCCGGAAAACCGATGTTATTAGTGTTTAATAAAATTGACCAGTATCCTGATGCAGACAGGCTGGCAATTTATCATAAAATTCGAGACGATCGCGTCAGAGAATTGTTGTCTCCCGATGAAATTGTGATGGCGGCGGCTTCCCCTTTGACGGCGAGGGCGGTGCGCCGTCCCGACGGAAGTATGGGCGTGCAAATGACTCGCAGTTTGCCACAAGTGCAAGATTTAAAATTAAAGATTTTGGAGATTTTAGACCGAGAAGGCAAATCTTTGGTCGCCCTGAATACGATGCTCTGTGCGGGGGATATTAACGAGCAATTGGTACAGCGAAAAATGGAGATTCGCGATGACGCGGCTAATCGAATTATCTGGAATGGGGTAATGACTAAAGCGGTGGCGATCGCACTTAATCCAATTACTGTAGTTGATATTCTTAGCGGTGCGGTAATTGATGTGGTGATGATATTAACTTTATCTAAAGTTTACGGCATTGCGATGACGGAAGCGGGCGCTGTGGAATTGCTGCAAAAGATTGCGATTAGTATGGGCGGGATTACAGCCGGCGAATTGTTGGCTAATTTTGGTTTGAGCTCGTTGAAAGGATTGTTGGGTTTGGCGACGCCGGCGACGGGGGGTTTGGCTTTAGGGCCTTATTTGTCTGTGGCGGTGACGCAAGCTGCGATCGCGGGGGTTTCTTCCTATGGTATCGGTCAAGTTACTAAGGCTTATTTGGCTAATGGTGCTTCTTGGGGAGATGATGGGCCAAAGGCTGTGGTAAGCAAGATTTTGTCTTCTTTGGATGAGGATTCTATTTTAAATCGGATTAAGGAGGAGTTGCGGGCTAAGTTGGATTTGGGAAGTGTGGAAAAACAGAAATCTTAGCGATCGCGAATTAAATAACTTACAATTTTAATTGTTATTGTGGGATGGGCGTCCCGCCCATTTAATTGTTATTGTGGGATGGGCGTCCCGCCCATTTAATTGTTATTGTGGGATGGGCGTCCCGCCCGTCCTTTTTGGACGGGCGTCCCGCCCATCCCACAATCTTGTGGAAGTTATTTAATTCTCATTCCTTAGCGATCGGCTGTTTGACATTGACCCAGCAATCCTGCCGGAATCGGGCAGGGGTTTAAACCCCTGCCTCAAAGCTAAATTGGTCTGTAGACCGTTTAATAAATTATTAGGAAAACAACCAATTACCAATTACCCATTATTACTGTATCTTACTAACTCATAACTTAGGTAATTGGCACAGGTTGGGCGACTGCGGCAAATAAGGTGCGCCATGTACACCCTACTCGAATTCCGCGAATCGGCGGGTTAACATCCAATAAGGTTCAGTTAAAACTATTTATTCCTCGGAGATCCCCCTAAATCCCCCTTAAGAAGGGGGACGCAAGAGTAATTTCTTGTCCCACCCCCTACTCCCCTTTTTAAGGGGAGTAGGGGTTGAGTAGGGGGCAAGCTAAGGGGGGATCGAGCTTAACTGAGCCGTATTGGCTTAACATCAGGTTTTAAACCCTAATTCTATCCTATTTGTAACCTCTATTTTTTTCCGACCAAATGCGGGTTGGTAGTCCCCAAACATAGACAAATCCTTCGGCAGCTTTGTGATCGAATTCGTCCTCTGCGCCGTAGGTTGCTAAGTCGAAACTGTACAGAGAATTATCAGATTTGCGACCAACAATTGTCGCATTTCCTTTGAATAGTTTGAGTCGCACGGTTCCAGTTACTCGCTTTTGCGTGTCCTGAATAAATGCGTCTAAAGCGGTTTTCAAAGGATTGTACCAAAGACCGTTATAAATCATTTGGCTGTAGGTTTCTTCGATGCCTCGCTTGTACCGCGTCACATCTGCTGTCAGCGTCAAACTTTCTAAGTCTCGGTGCGCGTGCATCAAAACTAAAATCGCTGGTGTTTCGTAAATTTCCCGCGATTTAATCCCGACGAGGCGGTTTTCAATCATGTCAATCCGGCCGACTCCGTGGTTTCCAACTATTTCGTTGAGCTGGGAAATTAAGGCGACTGGTGATAAATCTTTGCCGTTCAAACTGACAGGATTTCCGCAATCGAAACCGATTTCTATGTATTCGGGTGTGTCGGGAGTTTGCTCGATCGCCTTTGTCATCAAATACACCTCTTCCGGCGGTTCCGCCCAAGGATCTTCGAGGATTCCGGCTTCGATTGCCATTCCCAATAAGTTGCGATCGATACTGTAAGGCGAAGACTTTTTCACGGGCGACGGAATGCCACATCTTTCGCCGTATGCGATCGTTTCCTCGCGGCTCATTTTCCACTCCCGCGCTGGTGCTAAGATTTTAATCTTGGGGTTGAGTGCGCCGATCGACACATCGAACCGTACCTGATCGTTTCCTTTACCTGTGCAACCGTGGGCGATCGCATCTGCACCGTATTTTTCCGCCGCTTCTACTAACAATTTAGCAATCAGCGGGCGAGCGAGGGCAGTCGAAAGGGGATAACGGTTTTCGTAAAGTGCGTTAGCTTGAATCGCTGGAAACGCATAGTCTTTGACAAATTCTTCCGTAGCATCAATAACTAAAGATTCCGAAGCACCGGATGCTAAAGCTTTTTTGCGGATCGGTTCTAATTCGTCTCCCTGTCCCAAATCCGCGGCCAGAGTAATTACTTCTTCAACACCCCACTCGTTTTTGAGGTAAGGAATGCAGACGGAGGTATCGACTCCGCCGGAATATGCTAGGACAACTTTTTTAGCGCGACTCATTGCTCTTTACATCCTGAATTTAACTGACATCTTGCACCCTTGTCACTAAGCTTTTCAGGGCGGGCAAGATGCCCACCCCACAAAAAAATATCATTTTTGTGGAACAGGCATCTTGCCTGTTCTGGAGAATGGTGCAAGATGTGATATTTAACCGACTTTTCATTATGCACCTAATTGAGATCGATTCTTGTCAGAAATAGTACAGATTTATATATTCTTTTTTTGATAAACTTGGCTATTTACCGGAGGAGTTGCTGCGGAAAATCTGCTACCGTGGGATACGGTAACTGTGGCGATGGGGAAAAATCGTGTTTTTTAGTGTTGTAATTCCGACGTATAATCGTAAACCGATTTTGGCCAAATGTCTACTGGCTTTGGAAAATCAGCAGTTCGGTGAGATTGTCAGAGAGTATGAAGTAATTGTCGTGGACGACGGATCGACGGACGGGACGCTGGAGTGGTTGGCCGCAAATGCTGACTTGTTGCCTCATGTGCGATCGATCTGTCAATCTCACCAGGGCCCGGCGGCTGCCCGGAATTTGGGCGTTGAAGATGCTAAGGGCGATACGATTATTTTTATTGACAGCGATTTGGTGGTAACAGAGCATTTTTTGCAAGCACACGCTGATGCTTTACTACAGGGTTACAAAGATACTGATGCTGTTTTTACTTACGGCAGCGTGATTAATACTTGCAATTTCGACAATCCTACCTCAGAACCTTACAAAATCACCGATTTTTCGGCGGCTTATTTTGCTACGGGAAATGTGGCGATCGCCCGCCACTGGCTGCTGGCTGCTGGACTTTTTGACAATCGCTTTCAACTGTACGGATGGGAAGATTTAGAGTTGGGAGTTAGGTTAAAAAAATTAGGTTTAAAACTCCTTAAATGTCCGGCTGCTGTCGGCTATCACTGGCATCCACCTTTTAGTTTGGAGCAAATTCCAGGCATGATTAACCGAGAAATTGAGCGCGGGAGAATGGGAGTTTTGTTTTATCAAAAACACCCAAGTTGGGAAGTACGGATGATGATTCAAATGACTTTTCTGCACCAAATACTGTGGGGAGTTTTATCATTAGGTGGGATGCTGAACGAGCGAACGATGACTCCTTTTTTACAGTGGTTGATTGACCAAGGCAAGCCCCAGCTAGCTTTAGAAATTGCTCGGATTTTTCTGAATTGGTATAACGTGAAAGCCGTGTACGCCGCTTGCGGAGAATTGCAAGCCGAGACAAAGATACCATAAATCAGCCCCATCCCGCAAATAAGATATAAGATATTGTAGGAGTTTTTTAGGGCCCATTGGTGTCAACTTAAGCTCATAATTAGTAACGGTAACAACTGTTTGACAATTATGCCTACACTGCCCTAGGGCTGCTTAATAAGGGAAATTTAGGGAACTCACAACTTGGATACGAACCAGAAAAAAATAATTTTTAGTCTTAAGTTGACACCAATGTTCCGGCTTGTTTAAATTAACCTTTTTAGTGAGGATATCTAATGAAAAATCTCAACACAAAGCACCCGATCAAGGGCTGCCAAACATGGTCGTATAAAGTCTAAGAATCAAATTTTAACCTTTATTTAATCAAAATTGCTTGGTTAGCCTGTGATTTGAGGAATCTAGGCTGTTTTATCACCAGACTCCGATAATTTGAGCTACCAAGATTTTCAAAAGATCGTTACTTTTGATATAATGACAGATAATTTAAGAGTGTGCTAGAGAGCCAATAGTTGTGCTGGTTTATCTGAGAGTGTTAGCTACAAGCGGTTAATGACTTTAAAAATATTCCCACATATACAACTTGAATAGTTTGAGGGTTTGCTGTGAATACAACTGACGATAAAAATCCAAGACTAGAAACAGTTAGACTTGAAAACACTGTCTTACAAGAAAATATTTTAATGGTGGACGACCATCCAGAAAGCTTGCGGCTTTTATCCCAGCTTTTGTCTAAGCGGGGATATAAAGTGCGGCCGACACGAGATGGCAAATTGGCTCTTAACTTTGCTATGTCGAGTCCACCAGACTTGATTTTACTGGACATCATGATGCCCGGTATGGATGGGTATCAAGTCTGCGAAAAGTTAAAAGCTTGTCCGCAAACCAAAGATATTCCTGTGATTTTTATTAGCTCTTTAAATGAAGTTTTTGATAAAGTCAAAGCTTTTTCGGTGGGGGGGGTAGACTACATTAGTAAACCATTTCAAACAGAAGAAGTGGTGAGCCGTGTCGAAAATCAACTGCTTCTGAGCCGTCTTTATAAACAAATTTTAGCACAAAATGCACGGCTGCAAGCAGAAATAGAAGAACGCAAGCGTATCGAAGCAGAACTCCGAGACAGCCAACGCTGGCTGTCTGCTGTAATTCAAACACATCCTAATATTTTGTACGTTTCCGATTTGATAGAACAGCGAACTTTGTATATCAACCGCGAAATATATAGCGATATTGGCTATTCTTTTGAAGAAATCCAGCAAATGGCAGGAGGATTTCTTCCTAACTTAATACACCCTGACGATTTGCCAGGATTCTCAGAACACCTCAGCAGGATTGAGGCAGCAAAAGACGGTGAAAGCTTTGAGTGTGAGTACCGAATTCAGCACAAAAATGGTGAATATCGGTGGTTTGTTAGCGTGGATACCGTGTTTGCCAGAACCGCAGACGACAAACCTTGGAAAATTTTGGGGACGGCTACTGAAATTAGCGATCGCAAACAAGCTGAACTAGAACTAAAAACAGCTTTATCTGCTTTAGAACGGCAAATCAAACAAAGGTTTTTAATAGAAACAATTACTCTTGAAATTCGATACAGTTTAAATCAAGATCAAGTTTTTCAAACAGCTACTGCCCAAATAGGTAGAATTTTTAATGCTGATTGCTGCTTGGTTCATACCTACACAGAACACCCTATTCCCAGAATTTATAATGTCGCTGAGTACAGAAAATCCGCATCCAAATCGCTTTTAGATTTAGAAATTCCCGTACAGGGCAATCCTCACGTTCAGTTTTTATTATCCCAAGATCAAGCTGTAGTTTCTGACGATGTTTTTTCCGACCCGCTGCTAGAAAACGCCCGAGATTTGTGCTGTCAAATAGGCTTAAAATCGATGATATCCATCCGCACTTCCTACCAGGGAAAAGCCAACGGAATGATATGCTTGCATCAGTACGATCGCCCCCGCCACTGGACGCAGGAGGAGATCACATTATTGAGCGCTGTGGCGGCACAGATGGGAATTGCGATCGCTCAAGCAACACTTCTGGAACAAGATAAACAACAGCGACTTAAACTTCAACAAAGCGAAGCTAGTCTAGCAGCCGCCCAGAAAATTGCCCACATCGGCAGTTGGGAATTTGATTTAGTCACCAATAAAATTACTTGGTCAGAAGAAGTATTCCGCATTTTTGGTCTTGACTCAAGTGCAACTGAACCGACATCTGCCAAACTTTTAAAGATGTGTCATCCCGACGACAGAGAATTATTTCAAAAAACAGTCAGCCTAACTATCTCACAAGGCATTGCCTACAAAAGAGAGTTCCGATTTTTGCATCCTAGCCGTCAAATTATATACGTGGAAGGAAGGGGAGAAGCTGTTTTTAGCGAAACCGGGGAAGTAATAAAACTGTTGGGAACAGTGATGGATATTAGCGATCGCAAACAAGCCGAAGCAGCTTTGCAAATTAGCGAAGAACGTTTTTATCTGGCATTTGAAGGCAGTGCGATGGGCTTGTGGGATTGGAATCTTGCCACGGGAGAAGTCTATTTTAATCCACGGTGGAAAATGATGCTGGGATATGAAGTAGAGGAGGTAGAAAATAGTTTTGCATCCTGGGAGCAACTGGTACATCCAGAGGATTTGTCTCCGGCTAAAGCAGCGCTAAATGCTCACCTGGAAGGCAAAAATCCTACTTACGAAGTGGAATTTAGGATGCTGACAAAATCCGGCGAGTGGAAGTGGATTTTAGCTCAAGCGAAGGTGATGGAACACGACGCTTCGGGAAATCCTTTGCGGATGACGGGTACGCATATTGATATTAGCGATCGCAAACAAGCCGAAGTAGAGTTGCAATTTAGCGAACAGCGAGAACGAGAAAAAGCGCAACAGTTAGAACAAACTCTGGTCGACTTAAAAAAAGCTCAATCTCAGCTCATTCAAGCCGAAAAAATGTCAAGTATCGGGCAAATGGTAGCGGGAGTAGCCCATGAAATTAATAACCCCATCAGCTTCATATACGGCAATATTATTCCCGCAGCACAGTATGCTCGCGATTTGGTAAAATTGATTGAACTCTACCAGCAATACTATCCTGAACCAGTTCCCGAAATACAGGAAGAATTGGCAGAAGTCGAGGTAGATTTTATTGCTGGGGATTTCCCGAAAATAATGGCTTCAATGCAAGAAGGTGCTAACCGAATTAAGCAGATAGTGCTGTCTTTGAGAAACTTTTCGAGACTCGACGAAACAGATCGCAAAGTAATAGACATTCATGAAGGGATAGAGAGCACTTTGGTGATTTTGCAGCACCGATTCCAGTCACAGCCAAAACATCGGGAGATTCAAGTTATTAAAAATTACGGGAACCTGCCCAAAGTCGAGTGTTATCCGGCTCAATTAAACCAGGTATTTATGAATTTGCTGGTAAATGCGATCGACGCTGTGGAAGAGTCATCAGCAAACTGTACTTGCAAAGTTAACCAGATTCGCATTGTTACTGAACTCAGCAGCGAAAATCAAGTGTGTGTGCGGATTTTTGACAGCGGGCCCGGTATCCATCCCGAAGTTCAGTCAAGGATGTTTGACCCATTTTTTACTACCAAACCTGTGGGCACCGGCACTGGTTTGGGGTTATCGATTAGTTACCAAATAGTTAAAGACACCCACGGCGGTAAGTTGGAGTGTCATTCAGAAGTTGGCCGAGGAACAGAATTTGCGATCGAACTGCCGATTTCGCAAAAAAAGTTGAAAGTTAAAAGTTAGGATAAGCTGTTATGACAGAAGGAAGAAGGAAGAAGGAAGAAGGAAGAAGGAAGAAGGAAGAAGGAAGAAGCAGTAATAGCGCAATTGTTTCAGCGATTAAGAATGTCCTAAGCGTCTTGGCGGTTGCTATATATCATGTCCGGTAAATTAACGATAATTCTTGTAGGGGCGGGTTCACCAACAATCTATAATATAAGCTAGAGATGAGCTTAAACCCGCCCCTACCGTCAGATTGGGGGCAATTGCAACGGAGATCATATTAATCGTCTATCAGAACCTATTTTAGAGTGCGTCATAACCTGACATTTTATCCAGTATTTCCTGCGAACGGTCTTTGATTTAGTGTAATTTCATCTTAAACATGATATAATAAAAAGTTAGCCTTTTGAGGCTCCAGACGTTGCGCTGCTAAAATTAGTAGTGAATATTACAGTTGCTATTATACAAACTCTGTCAACATACGTCTGCTGTAGCGTCTACCACATTTTAACTGAATTATGACTGACTCAATTCGCTTCCTCATGTGTGCTCCCGACCACTACGATGTGGATTACGTGATTAATCCGTGGATGGAGGGAAATGTCCACAAATCATCGCGCGATCGCGCCGTCGAACAGTGGGAAAAACTTTACCACGTCCTCAAAGACAACGCTGTGGTAGACCTCGTACCGCCCGCAAAAGGCTGGCCTGATATGGTTTTCACCGCCAACGCAGGCTTACTTT
This sequence comes from Microcoleus sp. SVA1B4, assembly GCF_036700545.1. Classification (NCBI taxonomy): domain Bacteria; kingdom Bacillati; phylum Cyanobacteriota; class Cyanophyceae; order Oscillatoriales; family Microcoleaceae; genus Microcoleus; species Microcoleus sp. SVA1B4. The sequence goes on along the minus strand of NZ_JAUBPB010000005.1, from coordinate 135,385 downwards.
TAGGAAATACCTTCGTCCTCAGCCGTTTCTATCACAAAGAACGCCAAGGCGAAGAACCCTATTTCAAAGCATGGTTTGAAAGCAAAGGTTTCACCGTGCACGAACTCCCGAAAGACTTGCCGTTTGAGGGCGCTGGCGATGCTTTACTCGATCGCGAAGGACGGTGGTTGTGGGCCGGATATGGCTTCCGTTCCGAACTCGACTCGCACCCGCTACTAGCAAAATGGCTCAACATAGAAGTGCTTTCCCTGCGTTTAGTTGACGAACGTTTCTATCACCTAGACACCTGCTTTTGTCCCTTGACAGGCGGCTATTTGCTCTACTATCCAGCAGCATTTGACTCCTACTCCAACCGCTTAATTGAAATGCGAGTTGCGCCGGAAAAACGCATTGCCATTGAAGAAGCCGATGCCGCCAATTTTGCCTGCAATGCCGTCAATATTGACAAAGTTGTGGTAATGAACAAGGTTAGCGAAGCCTTGAAATCACGCATTACTAAGGCCGGTTTTCAAGTAATTGAAACGCCGATGAGCGAATTTCTGAAAGCGGGCGGCGCCTGTAAGTGTTTGACGCTGCGGGTAACGGAACCGGTGCAAGAAGATCGATCGGCAAATGTGATGGTAGAAAGCCGCACAATTCGCATGGAAGGTCACTTGCTGGATGCTGGTTTAATCAGTCGTGCTTTGGACTTAATTGTCGATCTCGGTGGCAGTTTCCAAGTGCTCAATTTCAATCTGGGAGAGCAGCGGCAAAGTACATCATCTGCCGACGTTAAAGTTTCGGCTCCTTCCCACGATGTGATGGAAGAAATGATGGGAATGCTGATTGACTTGGGTGCAGTGCCGCCACCACAAGAGATTTGCGACGCTATTTTAGAACCTGTAGTCCAAGATGGTGTCGGCCCGGACGACTTTTATGTGAGTACAATTTATCCCACGGAAGTGCGGGTAAATGGTCAGTGGGTGAAAGCGCAAAATCAGCGGATGGATGGAGCAGTTGCTATTACTGAAACCGCTGATGGCCCAGTGGCTAAATGCAAATTATTGCGCGATTTAAAAGTAGGAGAAAAAGTCGTTGTAGATGTAGTGGGTATCCGCACCATCCGCAAAACAGAATCGCGGGAACAGCGCAATTCTCAAGAATTCAGCTTTATGTCGGGCAGCGTTTCTAGCGAGCGTCGCGTAGAATTGGTAGTGGAACAAGTAGCCTGGGAATTGCGCCAAATTCGCGATCGCGGTGGCAAAGTTGTAGTTACGGCGGGGCCTGTTGTTATCCACACCGGCGGTGGCGAACATTTAGCGCATTTGATTCGCGAAGGTTACGTGCAAGCGCTGTTAGGTGGAAATGCGATCGCGGTTCACGACATGGAACAATCGAATATGGGAACCTCTTTAGGGGTTGACATGAAACGCGGTGTTGCTGTGCGTGGCGGACACCGACATCACTTGAAAATAATTAACAGTGTGCGACGTTACGGGAGTATTGCAAAAGCTGTAGAAGCAGGCTTGGTTACTAACGGTGTCATGTACGAGTGTGTGAAGAACAATATACCGTTTTCTCTGGCCGGTTCGATCCGCGATGACGGCCCGCTTCCTGACACGCAAATGGATTTAGTTAAAGCTCAAGAAGAATATACTGAGCTGTTACGAGGTGCAGATATGGTGTTAATGCTGTCGTCTATGCTGCACTCAATTGGTGTGGGAAATATGACGCCGGCGGGTGTGAAGATGGTCTGTGTGGACATTAATCCGGCGGTGGTGACGAAATTGAGCGATCGGGGTTCGATCGAGTCTATTGGAGTTGTTACCGATGTGGGATTGTTCCTCAGTTTGTTGGTGAATCAATTGGATAAATTGACCAGCCGCCATCATGTAGCTCAATCTGTGTAGATTTAGCTAGTCTACTCGTTACCAGGCTCTTCCTGGTAACGCATAGCCGGAGGCTCTGCCTCCAATTTTACGGTTCGGAAAGCGAAGTAAAGCCTCCGGACATCGCTGCCCAGACAGAGCCTAGAAACCAGTTAGTTAATGGTGGGCAATACCTTATGAAATCCCTATAAATATTGAGGGCATAATCAATGGTACAGGAATTAATAGACCTCAGAAATTGTATTTTGGCAGGCAGAAATGAAGATGCTCTAGCGATTGTCGATGAATTAGAGGGCATGAGCAAACAAGCAACTTTACGGAATATCGGGTCTTTTTTACTAATTCTGTTAATCCACCTCATTAAAAACCAAGTAGAACAGCGTTTAACTAATTATTGGGCTGCTTCTATTGCTAATTCTGTCCGAGGTATTAAAAAGCTCAATCTCAAAGATAATAAAACATCTTATTACATCAATGCTTCTGAATGGGAGCCTTTTCTAGAAGATGAACTAGAAGCCGCAATTCGTGAGGCTAGCAGGGAAGTGTTGGAAGGAAAGTTAAGCCGTGCTCAACTCAATGAAAGAGTGGACAGAGAGCAAATCCTTGCGATCGCAACTGGGCTACTGTCCCTGACCTACACTTATTCTAGAGGTGAATTCGAGGATGCGATCGATGAGCATTTAGCTGACTTGCCTGGTGGTGAAGAGTGGAATTAAGAGATTTAACCGCAGAGGGCGCAGAGAACGCAGAGGGAGATCCCAGAGAGATGAATAATTGCGATGAAGCGCGGATTTTATATTACTTAGGGCAATAAAAAGCCTCAGACCCGCAAGTCTGAGGACCGGAGTTCCTGAAAATCGTCACTTCTTACTATTGTCGCCAACAAACACCACAACATACAAGAGGGGTGCAACCCAGCACGGCAGTCTTTGGCAGACAGAGATTGCTTCCTGACTCGGAAGGCGAAAGCAATTTTTAATTCAACACTTCACCAAAGCAAAACAATTCCTCTCGCCATTTAAATATCTGGGTTGATAATTGTGCTGTAGGATGGGGACCTCTCCTCGATCGCAATATAAGGAGCACCGTGAGTCCCCGTATATATTTGAGTCGGGCGGTAAATGCGGTTTGCCTCTAGTTGTTCCTTCCAGTGGGCCAACCAGCCAGCAACACGGGCGATCGCAAAAACTGGTGTAAATAAGTCCAGCGGAATTCCCATTTTTCGGTAAACCAAACCAGAATAGAAATCTACATTTGCATAAATTCCTTTCTGGCCCAATTTCTCTTCAACCACTTCTTCCAACTTGACAGCAATGTCGTAATAATCATCGCGGCCGAAGTTCTCAAACAACTGTTCCGCTAACCTCTGAAGAATAGTTGCTCTCGGATCTTTCACCTTGTAAACTCGGTGACCGAAACCCATGATTTTGTCCTTATTTGCAACACACTTCTCGACAAAAGGCCGCACATTTTCTACCGAACCAATTTGCTGCAACATATCAATCACTTCTTCATTAGCTCCCCCGTGCAGCGGCCCCGCCAAAGTGCCAACTGCTGAAGCAATCACTCCGTAAGGGTCTGTCAGTGTCGAAGCTGTTACCATTGCCGAAAATGTAGAGGCATTAATGGTATGTTCAGCATGGAGAGTCAGACAAGTGTCAAAAATGCTAGCTAACAGCGGATCGGGTTCTTGCTCGTTGAGCATATAAAGAAAGTTAGCCGAGTAGTTCAAGTCATCCCTCGGCCGCACCGGATCATTTCCCCGTCGCATTTGCTGGAACGCTGCTACCATTGTGGGAATCTTAGCTAGCAGCCGCACTACAGCTTCTCGAATGTATGCTGGGTTAGCCAGAGCTCTGCGGGAGTAGAACAAGCCCAGGGCGGCCGCTGAAGCTTGCAGGGCGTCCATTGGGTGTCCTCTTTCAGGAAAGCATTTCATCATGTCCCGGATGCGATATTTGATCCGGCGGTGATAGCGAATTTCATGCTCGAAAGCTTCTAGTTCTTCCTTTGTCGGAAGTACCCCCCAGATTAATAAATATGAAGTTTCGAGAAAGGAACTTTTGAGTGCCAGTTCCTCGATGCTAATCCCGCGATATTCCAGCAACCCTTTTTGTCCATCGACGTAGCTAATGCTGGACAAGGTGGCGGGAACACCTTCTAAACCTGGTTTGAATTCGCCGACGACCATTGCGATACCGTTTTGTGTGAGTTCAATCTACTAAAAGTACATTACCAGAAAGCAAGATAGTGTCGCAGTCTTGACAAATAATCATTTAATTGCGGTTCAGAAACCGGGTTTTTCAACACACAGCCCGATCGCACCGCTGCGTATTGTCGCCCCTTTTTCCCGGTTTCCCCGTCCCAGAATGCGGGTTTAAGAGGGCTGGCGCGTCCTGTTAATGTCGGGGCGGTTCGCTGTTTCTAGCGCAGCAAAAACTTGGGCGCAGTTAGCCAAAACATTTGGCTGCGGCCCACTGGGGAGCCGGTTTCCGGGAGGATTAAGCCGATGATACCGGCTTTTTTGAGAATCAGGGCATCTTGCGATCGAGCCCAAAGCAAAGTTTCTGCCCAGTGGCCTAAGTCTGGTTGGTGGCCCACTAGGGCCAAGCTGCCACTACCGATGTCCTGCCATTGTTTGTACCACTCCAGCCAGTTCCCGATGTCTCCTGAAGGTGCGAGGGCGGCGGATTCTTCTATTTGGGAACTCAAACCGACTGTTTGCAGGATTTGGGCGGTTTGCTGGGCGCGCAGTAGGGGACTGGTGAGAATCAAGTCAAACTGAATTTCGAGCTCGTACAGCCGCTGGGCAATTTTCCTGGTTTTACGATCGCCCTCTTTAGTCAGCGGGCGTTCTGAGTCTGTATCATATTCTTCGGGTGCGGCGGCGATACCGTGCCGGATCAGATAAATAACCATATATCAATACTTCCAGGCATGGGGTCCCGTTTTTCTAGGAGCAGTCTAGGATATACCTACCTTTTGCCTATTCTACAACTGTATTGAAATCTGGCGCTGTCATCTGGTTGGCGCTTGTGTAGCGATCGCGCCCTTGTCGTTTCGCATCATATAATGCTCGATCGGCGAGGGCAATAAGTTCATCCGGTGATGTTTCCGCAGTGGGAATCACAGTTGCAATTCCCATGCTAACAGTCACGATCGTGCTCACATTAGATTGCTCGTGAGGGATTCCCAAATCTCGGATTGCCTCTCGGATCGACTCAGCAACCGCGATCGCGCCATCCGCATCCGTATTCGGTAGGATAGCAGCGAATTCTTCCCCCCCGTAACGTGCAAACAGATCCGATGAGCGTTTAACCGCTTGTGCCGCCGATGAAGCCACTTTTACTAAACAAATATCCCCCGCTTGATGTCCGTAGCAATCGTTATATCGCTTGAAATAATCTACATCCAACATAATCAACGAAAGCTGTTGTTTCCCCTGCATCAGTCGGTGCCATTCCGACGGCAATCGCTCATCAAAACAGCGGCGGTTTGCTACTTGTGTTAACCCATCTGTCGTAGCAATTAATCTTTCTTGTTCTGCCCGGTGTCTGAGCATCTCCTCGGCCCGCTTGCGTTCTGTAATATCAGCAAAAGTCGTTACTACTGCATAGGGTTGAGACTGATTCATCTGGAACAGCGGTTGCGAATTAATCGAAATCCAAGTCAGCGTTTTATCCGATTTGTGAATGCCCATCACCACATTTGATAGGGGTTTTCCCGTCCGTAGGGTAATCATTGCCGGATGCTGTTGGCAGGGGAAAGGAGAGCCATCTTCGTGAACGGTTCGCCAGTCTAAATCTATGGATGTACGCCCCATCAGTTGTTCGGGGGTCAGTCCGAGAATCCTTCCGGCACTAGCATTACAGGTCGTAATTTGTCCGTCTGCTAGCTGAAGTACGACGCCTTCAGTCATGCTTGTAATCACAGAACGATACCGTTCCTCGCTCTCCTGTAATTGACTCAGGAGAATGTTTTTAGCATCAAACTCTGAAGCCAGATGCAGGCTACCCGCCAAAAACCCCGCCATCAGTTGTAAGGTATGAATATCTGACTCTGTAAAGGCACAGGGTGTAGCGGAAACAACTTTTAAGACGCCAACCCGATCGTCCTGATAGAACAAGGGAACAACCACCAGTGACCGGATACCAATGCGCTGACAGACAGCCTGATCCACCCGTGCATCGGCTTGTGAATCATCGCAAAGCATGATTTGGCCGGTCGCAATACATTTTCCCGATAAACTTGTCCCTACTTTGATCCGTAATCCCACATAGGCGCTGGCGATACCGCTGGCTGCCCGATACACCAACTCATCCCCTTCCAGCATTTCAATCACGGCCCCATCGGCACCGAGCGATTTTTGAGTTCGATCGGTAATCACCGCCATCACTGCATCCAGGTTAGGATTGGGGGTGGCGATTTCCTGTTGGGTGGCAATCACCACCGCCAGACGATCGAACTCTTGTTGTAATGCTGCTTCTGCTTGCTTGCGATCGGTGATATTTTTCATAAAGCAGTGATGCCCGATCAATCGCTCCTGCGAGTCGTAGGCCGCCAACATCACCACGTGCTTGTAAAAGATCGAGCCATCTTTCCGGATACCCCGGGCCTCAACCTCCACTCGGCCCTCGGCTAGCATTTTTTGATAAGCGGCCATCATCCTGTCGCAGTCTTCGGGATGAACTGTTTTCTGCCAACTCCTACCAACCATTTCTTCAGGCTGATAACCTGCTATATTCGCGTAGGCTTGATTAACGGTGATGTACCGTCCGAAAATATCCAGCCGCGAGATGCCCTCAACGGCATTAGCAAGAGCTGTACTCAATTCTCTGAGTTCTGTTTCTGCCTGGACAAGATCCGTAATGTCTTGGGATGTACCAAACAACCGAATGACTTTTCCCTCTGCATTGAGTTGAACCTGTCCTCTGGCTTCGGTATGGCGGATAGAACCATTCGGGCCCACGATTCTAAGGCGCAATAGATAAGGCTCTCCGTGACTGAGCGCTCGTTGAACTACCAGGTGTAGCTGTTTGGCACTTTCGGGATGGTAAAGCCGCAGGTTTTCTTCATAAGTAGGTTCGCCTAGGGCCCTGGATCGTCCCAAAATCTCGAATAGTTCGGGAGACCAGGTAATTTTACCCGTAATCACGTCCCACTCCCAGTTACCGATGTGGGCAACCCGCTGGGCTTCTGACAACCTAATTTGACTCTTTTGCAGGTCTGTTTCTGTCTGCTGGCGGTCGGTAATGTCCTTTTCGTTCACCAGCAACATCGGGTTGCCCGTTACCGGGTCGTTGGTACACCGCACGTCCATCCCATGCCAGCGAATTCCCGCCAGAGTAATCACTTGAGCCTCCGTGCTAAATACCTCACCGGACTGAATAACTGCCATTGCTCGCTCTCCTACTTGAGAGTCAACAAAGCGGCTCAGAAAAGCATTATCTGTCGCAGAGCCAGGGTGCAGCGCATCCCCGTAACAGCCCAATGCCGCCGGGTTTTGCAGCAGCGGCACACCTTCGAGGGTGTACAGCGAAACCATCAGCGTGGTGTGTCGGATTGCCTCGATCGATCGCAGGGTTTCCGGCTCGATTTGAGGAGCGGTTTCGACCGTACCCTCCACCAGGATTGCCAAACGCCCGCCATCAATCCTGATGCCAGAGCACCGACAGCCGACAGAAACAGGCTCACCGGCCGGGTAAAACGTCCACTGCTCAGACAAGGTTTGGCCTTGCTCAAACTGCTCCAAATAGCTCTGCAAGCGAATCCGAGTAGACTCTGACAACATATCCCTAAAGTTGTGGCTCGCCAGTTGCTGGCGCGTCGAAGCATCCCACAGGTACAAGGAGGCTTGGTTGGCCCACCGGATTTGCCAATGCTCAATATCAAATATCCAGATCGGGTTTTGCAACAAGTCAAAGGCTTTGAGGTGGACAATATCGCCGCTCAGGGAACAGGCAAACTCTGGTTGTAGACAATTTTGATGATTGACTCTGGGCGCACTTTCTGTATTTGGATCAGTTTGATTTGGTTCTGTTTCGAGTTCCGGCGGTTGATTTGGCCCGATCGCCGGGCCGTGAGATTCCAAGTGCCGCATCCTCAACCCGATGTGCATTGCAACCTGTTGCAGGATCTCAATGTCGAGAGGTTCCCACTGACGCGGACTTCGGCATTGATGAGCAATCAACAGTCCCCAAAGCTTCGGAGATTGCTGCTGTTGGCCATCTAGCAAGATTGGCGCAACTAAATTTGCCTGAACTTGGATGCGATCGAGCAATTCGACATCACAAGCTTGAATATCACCAGCGTGAATATCAGAAATGGCACTCGTTTCCCCCTGGCTGTAGCGATCTACCCAGGTAGCTTCAAGGCAAGAGTCATGAATCAGTTGTCCCTGGATTGGCCGCCACTGATCGCCAACAGATTCAGCAAATACTACCCTCTCTCTATGCGGTAGGAATCGATAAATAATCACGCGATCTGTTTGCAGCAGCACCCTGGTTTCTTGTAGCGCACATTGCAAAATTGTCTCCAGATCCACGAACTCGTTGATTTTAAGTGCAATTTCTGAAACTTTTTCTATGCTTTTCTCTAACGACCAAGAGAAAGTCTTTTTTGTAGACATCTCCGTGTTCCTTGTTTGTTTAAGCTATTTTCTACTATTCTAACCCGCCACAAATAAATATAATAATTTCTTTTAACTCGTAGGAATCGCTGGCTGGGCTTAGGAAAAAATCAATATTTATGTGGCTAGCCAATTTTATGCTGACTGCTACAATTGCTTTTTTGATGTCATTTAGCCAAAAGTTTAGGTTGTTTGGTATCTATTTTGCTTCTTCTCAATCGTTTTTTGGCTAATTATTATCGCAAAGCTACTGCACCAACTATAACAAATTGTGATTGATTTAGCGAAGAAATAATAAAATTTCCCAAAATTAACCCTGTATAATTGTTAAAACCTAATAATTCTTGTGGAGTTTAGTAAACTAGAACACACTAAATTTGCCCCTCAACCTGGTTTTTTTATCAAAATACTTCGTGATATCCCTTGACAATTGTTAAAAAACCCGGTTTCTTTAGTGTATGATTTGGGAAAATTGGTAGAAAATTTATTACTGTTAGTCCTGGAGAACTCAACCGGGTTTTTCAACCTCCTTACTTCGTTAAAACTGAACATATTGCACGATTTTAAATAAATTTTCTATGGGCGGATTCTCCTGTCCTACCCGTACTACCCACAATAAAATTTAATTTTTATGGGACAGGCCGGAAAGCCTGTTCCTGGCAGAGGTAGACTGGGCGGGAGTTCCAACCCTGAATAAGAGTTAAAAAACCTGGTTGATGAGAGTTGGAGTGCGGGCCTGACTGATTGTCAAGTTGAGATTGTGCCCGGAATGAGAAAAAAACACGGCCAAACCTGGTAGCAACCGGAGGTCGAAAAGCTCGCATTCCCAGGCTGTTGCTGGAATCAATACCGCAGCTAGAAACTCCCGATTGATATCGTGTCCGGTCGAGGAACCGCGATTTTTGTAGGGGCGAGTTCACCAAGAATACCTGCCAATAATTGACAATCTCAAAAACTCGCCCCGACCGGGATATTACAGCATATTCCATGTATATGTGGTACACACAAGAAGAGAGACGCGAGTAAGGTGCGTCGCCACCCGTCAATCTGCAATCTTTATCAAATATGAAGGAGCGACGAACCCTACGGACTACGGACTAACACCACATAATATAGCTGATCCTATACTTCATGAACCACCGAATATGCTGTATGACTAATCGATCGGACATGATATTAATGATCGTAAACAGGATTGTCTTTAGGACTAATTAAATGCAGCAACTTTTGCTTAATCTGATCGTCGAATACTTCCCATTTTAGCCTTGCATAATCGCTCTTCTCATTCCCGCCAGAAAGAAATCCCACGGGAATTTCAAAACCTCCAGCTTGACTTCTGCCACCACCAAAAAAGCGTCCTTGAGCATCTTGACCGAAGGCTTCTTTAATGAATTCGTCGGGGTCGAGAGTAAGTTTATTAGTTCGCAGCGAGCCAATTACTACTTCAATTTCTTCGTCTTTGTCGTGAACAATTGCGTAAACAACGGCTGTATGTACGTTCTCCTCTGTTACTAAAAAATCCGCTGCTTGGGGAATAGAATCCCGATCGTCATAGCGGAGGTAGCCGATGCCGGCGATCGAAAAATTGTTCTGGACGGTGCGGTGTTTGAGCGATCGCTCGATCGCGTCCATCACCCACTTAGAACGAGACGACTGTAACACTGCATTCAGCAACTGCGGGTCGTAAAACCGGCTCAAATAAGCCGCAGCTAAAAAGTCCTCTTCCTGAGCTTGTCTGAGGGCGATCGTATCTGATCGCAAACCGTGCATCAAAGCTGTAGCACACTTGATGTGCAGACTGACGCTGGCGTCGAGAGTTAGGAGTCCAGACTGTAAATACTCGGCAAAAATCGTGGCTGTAGCACGGATTTGAGGGCGCAAATCGGTAAATTCTGCGTTCATTTCCCCCTGCAAATTGTGATGATCGATGACGGCGGCGATCGGAACTCCAGCGGCTAAAATATACTGGGTTAAGTTACAAGTCGTCCCTTGATTGTCGATGAAAGCGCAGCCCTGAAACACCGACAAATCCTTAGTTTTTAGTGTTTCCACCGTCCAGCGCTGCAACGGCAACCCTGTCAATTTAACTAAGGCAATATTTTCTTGGTGGCTGAGGGCGCCGGCGTAGATAATCTCGCATTGGATATCGTATTGTTCGGCGATTAATTTGTAAGTCCAAGCGCTGGAAAGTGCGTCGGGATCGGGAAAATCTTGCAGCAAGATTAACTGGCGAGTGCCTTTGTGCCGATCGAACATTTGGCGCAATTGCTCGACTTTGCGATCGTGCAATTCCTCGCGGAGACGGCCGCGATTCTCTTCGGAAGCAACTTCGGCTTTGCTGCGCCGTTTCCCAGGCGCAGTCACTCCGGCTACAACCTCGCTGCTGGCCTCAAGTTCACCTTCGCGGTTGCCGGATGTTTCATCGGAATTGTTAGGGGGATGGTCTTTCATCGTTGAAAATTAACAATTTAACTATTTCAAGATTTGCACGACATTCGATCTTAAACCCGGTTTCTTTGTAGATGCCTGTTTGTCAAAGCCCATACTTTTTACGAGAAACCTGATTTAAGATGGTAAATTCTCTGTTTACTTTTTTAATTCATGGAGAGAGTGCGTGTTGCCAGGAACGAAGCAATCTCAGAACTAATAACTCCCGCAAAAAACCCCCGCGCTTGCGCTGACAGGGGTTTTAAAGGCCTATTACATATTTTTGCCATTCTTTGTGCATACCGCTCTTAACGTGTTTAGTCACTTCAAAATAAAGACCGCTGTGAGGTTTCCTAGGCGGATAGCGCAGCGACATTCCCGCTTCTTTCGGCGTGCGGCTGCCTTTATTGACATTGCAGCGCACGCAAGCGGTGACGAGGTTTTCCCAACTGTCCCCTCCTCCGCGCGATCGGGGAATTACATGATCGAGGGTTAAATCGTCCCCCGTATAACTACAGTATTGACAAGAGTGTGCGTCCCGGTGCAAGATGTTCCGGCGGGTTAGCGGAATATCCTTATAGGGAACTCGGACGTAATGCCGCAGTCGGATCACAGTTGGTAGCGGGAAGTTTGGCGCAATAAATTTCCCGTTGTGTTCTACCTGTTCTGCTTTTCCTTTCAGCAACAAAACTACCGCCCTTCGCCAATTGGTGATGTTAAGGGGTTCGTAGGAGGCGTTCAGCACCAGAACATTGCCCATTGTTGATTATTAAAGAGAATATTTTTCCCGATGGTAACACAGGTTCCACTTTAGGTGGGGCGGGATCGGGAAGAGCGAGGCGATCGCAAAAAACGCTGAAAAACCAATCCTTTACCCTATACCTTCGCGCCTGCGCCCCCTAGGGCTGCATCTATTTTCTGCCTTTGGTGTTTGTCAGCGAGCTTTTTTCCCGGAGTTTTGGCCCAGATGAGGCCAGTGTGTGCGATCGCAAAAATTTGCCAAATAAATTTTATTTTTTTCTCTAAATGCCTAATCTTCCCGGCAACAAACAGTTTAACTTTTTAGACTATTAGTAACCTTAAATGAAAAAGCTTATTACTGCTCATGAAATTTCGGCTCTTAAAGTCAGTTTTTAGCGCGTCAATTATTGCCCTTGCTGCTCCGATTTTAGCAAACAGTCCAGCCTTCGCCCAAGCGCCTTCATTCTTCTGTGGCGCTACTGGTGGCCGCCCCGCTACAATTGCTGTCCAACAAGGCAAAAATATTCCCGTTATTTTGTGGCTAGCTGATAACTATTTCAATGAATCAGGAGAAGATGCGATTACTCGGTGCACCAGAGTCTCAGGAATTCTCAACAACTCGCAACCGCAAGGAAGCTGGGATAATATTGTCACAGCAGGTGCATCTAGCAACGGTCAATTAATTATTTGTGCAGCTAATCCTCAAGACGGTTCCTGTAGATTATTATATCAAGTACCCAAAGGGCAAAATCCCGAACAAGCCAGACAAGAACTCTTAAGAAGAGTCACAAATCCTAATGTAAGTGTTTCGCCTGTTAAAGTAAATTGATAGTCATTAGTAGGGACATGGCACCGTGCCCATAGGTGTCAACTTAAGCTTTTCGTCTGCCAGTCCTCCCGCTCACCCGGCAGTCCGCCAGGGAATGAATTCCCTGTCTAATAGCTAAAGTCCTCTCAAAGAGGACTGAAGAACTCATTAGTCCTCTTGAGAGGACTTTAGCTTTGAGGCAGGGGTTTCAACCCCTGTCGGACTATCGGTTTAACGTTAAGTTGACACGAAGAAGGGCACGGTGCGGTGTCCCTACTTGCAGATAGTTGAAACTCTTGTAAAATACTTCGGTTGAGTGGCGAAAAAATTGCAGCTTTGCTTCAGCAATTCTTCTAACCCTTCAACCTGCCTCAACCATACAGTGCCGTTGCTTCCAGCTACAGCAATTTGTTTTCCGTCTCCACTCCAACTGACACTAACAACATTCTCCTCGAACTCAAATTGAGCAACCTGCCGCCCCGCTAAATTCCACAGCCGTACAGTCTTGTCAATTCCCACTGTAGCAAGCCGTTCTCCGTCGGGACTAAAACTAATTGATTTCGCATCAAAATGCAAGGTTTGAAATTCCTTAACTAATTCTTTTTCTGACAGATTCCACAGCCCAACTTTGCCATTTAATGTTACTGTAGCAAAGCGATACTGGTGTTGAGCCGGAGTGAAACTGATCCCAATTGCCTGAATAGGCAGTGTTTTTTTTAGCTTGCCCGACAAATTCCAAAGTCGCACTGTAGATTTGCCATCTAAAGTCGTTATGAAATCACCCTTTGGGCTAAAATTTACGCTTCTCACTAAGCCGTTGTGACCTGGGAGTTTCTGGCTAGGCGATACTAATTGTGGCAGTTTAGACAAATCCCAAATTGCAGCATAGCTGTCTATCCCTGCCGCCGCTAATAACTTTCCTTCAGGGCTAAAAGTGATGCTGGTAACAGAGCCTTTAATTCCTTTCAAAGTAGAAATATTTTTCCCTGATAAATTCCATATTTTAACTGTGCTGTCCCTTCCGGCGGTCGCTAAAAATTTACCATTCGGGCTAAAGTTTACCATATTAACTGACTGCTGCAAAGCTTTCCATTCAGCAATTTTTTGCCCGGAAAAGTTCCAAATCCGAACTCTATCGTCTATTCCTGCGGTTGCTAAAATCTGCCTGTGTGGGCTAAAACTGACGCTGGTAACTGCACCTTTATGAGCTTGCCAATTTATCTTTGTTTGCGGAAGTGATGAGGCTTTTGTCTGGTGTGTTTCGCTAATTCTATCGAGGATTATTTGTAATGCTAACAGCGGTCTAGTTGCCGGATATTGTTCTAGCTTAGGTTTGTTTTTAACCAAGGTTTTTAATTTTTTCCCGGAGGCGATCGCCCTCAGTAAAGCTTCTGATAAAGCTTCGGTGTTTTCGGTTTTTTGAGATACCGCCAACAGTAAAGCATCGCTGCCATTTTGTTCGATTTCAATACTTGCTTGTGCTAGTTTAAACCGCTGGTAAGCGAGAGTTGAAAAGCCGATCGCTGTCACTAACGATGCTGCCAGTACCGCAGAACCGATGCCGATCCACTGTTTGGCTTTTTGTTTGGCAGAGTCAGCTTCACTCCAAGCTTTTTCGGCATCGCAGACAGCTTTTTTAGTTTCTAGTGTAGCTGAATGCAGCAGTTGATTTTGGTCGCTCAAAATAACTTTCTGGCTGGCAGTCAAAAATTGAAAATCTTCGTTTCTCAAACTTTTTCCGGCCGCCCAAACTAATGCTGACTGCAAATCATCTCCTCGCAACAGTTGGGAATCATCTTCACAGCTAGAATTTAGCCAGAGTTTGATGGCTTCGGAGTAAGGCGAGAGTTTTTCTAATTTGTGTTCAATTAAGTCTTGGTTAAATACAGCTTGATAAATAGGATTAGAAATTGTTAATTTTTCCCGGCGTTTAACGATTAATCCGCTTAATCGTAATTCCATTTGTTCGGCACTGCCATCGGGGACAATTTCAGCTTGTTCTAAAATTTGCTGATATAATCCTAGTCTCCTGACAATGCGCTGGTTTTCTTTGAAAAGCCGATCGCGAATTGTGGACAAATGTTCTGGGACATCCTGAGATTCCCAATTCTCCACTATTTTCAAGTGCACTACCTTTTCAACCCACTCTTTAGAAGGGTGAATGTTATCTTTCTCCTCCCCTTGCCAAGCAGGGGCTGGATCATCCTCCCCCCCTTGGCAAGGGGGGGCTGGGGGGGGTAAATTCGGGATTAATTCGGCATTTTCTAGCAGAAGTTTGCACAGCTTTTGAGTCAAAAAAGGTTGCCCGCCAGTCCAATACAAAACCTCTCTCAAAACTTGGTTAGGGCTGTCTGTCAGCTCTGCCAACCCCGCTGCTAGCGGTTGAGCTTCTGTTTCGTCAAAACCAGTTAATTCGATCGCCTTGCCAATATTAAAAGGGGTATTGCTGGTGGCATTTTGCTCGCGGCACAAATCCGTCGGCGATGCTACACCTAAAAGGGCCCAAGTTAGGCGATCGAACTCTGAATTGTTGGCGCGCTTGTTGTAGCACGATCGAATTAACGCTAAAAAATCATCGGCGGGAAAATCTAGGGCGAGAATGCTGTCGATTTCGTCAATAAAAATGACAATATTGCTGGAAATGTTCGGTAACAGTACGGTTTCGATGAATTCGCTCAATCTTTGAACCGGAGTTAAAAAATTGCGATCGCGCCACCAAGTCCGCACGTTGACAATATCCGACAGGTTAAAATTATTTTCGAGAATGCGTAGCAAACCAGCATACCACTGTTCGGGAGTTACGCCGCGATTGCCAATTTCCGAAATGTCGATCGCAGCACAAGCAATTCCTTCATTTCTCAGCCGCTGAATTGTCCGCACCTGCAAGCTAGATTTGCCCATTTGCCGGGAATTCAAAACATAGCAAAATTCCCCCGCCTTCAATCCGTTATATAAATCGTCGTCTGCTTGCCGCTTCACATAATTGGGAGCGTTATTTGTCAAACTCCCACCGACTTGATAGTAACTAGGCTTTGTGGTATAATCCATAGGATAAAATGGTAAAATCAAAAAAATATATTGGGGTCATTCTGCGGTTAAAACCGCTACTACACGAACAAAGTCCGCCCTCGCGAGACTGAAGAAATGAGGCGTATTAAAGGAATCTTTTGTATCATATATTGTACCATAATACAACATGAAAACTGATTGGACTGGATATAACGACGACAAAGACAACTTAAGAGCTGAAATTTGGTCTTTGCTCAAGCAGCAAGCCGCATCTATTGGCGATCCGTTTGGTCATATTCCCAACTTTGTTGGGGCCCACTTGGCGGCCGAAAAATTGGCAAATTTACCAATTTGGCAACAAGCAAAAACGATTAAGTGCAATCCAGATGCGGCGCAAAATCCGGTGCGGATGCGAGCTTTGCAAGATGGAAAACGCCTGTATATGGCAGTACCGCGATTGACAGACGATCGCTGTTTTGTTGAGTTGACTGCTGAGGATTTGCAGAGACAAAATATATCAATTGCCGAAAGTGCGATCGCCCGCAAAGCACTCGATTGCGGAAGATTGGTAAGTTTTGAAGAAATGGAGCCCATTGATTTAGTAATAGTCGGCTGTGTAGCAGTAACGCGCAACGGTGGAAGAACCGGGAAAGGTGCCGGTTTTGCCGATTTGGAATTGGCGATGTTGACCGAATTCGGGTTAGTACAAAGCGATACGCCAATTGTGACAACAGTGCATCCTTTGCAAATAGTCGAAGATTCGCGTTTACCGATGCAAGCTCACGATTGGGCGCTGAATAGGATTGTTACTGCTGAGGGGGTAATTGAGACTAATACAAGTTATCCGCGTCCAATTGGGTTAAACTGGGATAGTATACGGCCGGAACAGTTGGAAAAAATTCCAATTTTGCGAAAGTTGAGAGAGCAAGACTAGATAACGAGTTTCTTTGCTAAACTTGCCTATAGTTTACTATTCCAAAAAATATGAAAGTTATTTTGGGCGACATCACAAAACTCGAAGTTGATGCGATCGTGAATGCTGCAAATAGCAGCTTACTGGGTGGTGGTGGAGTAGATGGAGCAATACACAAAGCAGCAGGTTCAGAACTTGTTCACGAGTGCCGATTGCTTGGAGGATGTAAGATTGGGGATGCTAAGCTAACTAAAGGATATAACTTGCCTGCACGGTTCATCATCCACACAGTAGGGCCAGTATGGCGGGGAGGTAATCATGGAGAACCTGAACTCCTGGCCGAGTGTTACCGCAAGTGTATGCAAATCGCCGCAGATCAAGAGTTAGAGAGTTTGGCATTTCCTGGCATTAGCACCGGGATTTACAAATATCCTAAAGCTCTAGCAGGTGAGATTGCAGTGAAGGTATGCTCGGAATATATACAAAATAATGGTGGTTCTCCAAAAGTAATTTTTTGCTGCTTCGATCGAGAGAATTATGAAATTTATGAGAGGATTCTATCTAAATACAACCCTAAAAAATCTCTCTAAAACTTCATCTGACGCACCCTACAAGTTTAGGATTTATATCAAATCCGTTGCTATCGGAATTATTCATCTCTCTCTTCTCTTCCTCTGCGCTCTCTGCGGCCTCTGCGGTTCAATCATTCAAAAAAAACCGTAAACGATATTACTCATTTTATCTTAAGGCAAAAGAGAATTCACAGCGATCGCCCCAATTTCTATTCCTTCAATAATAATCGGTATAACAGCAGATCGCCCGAAATCCAACCTTTGACTATAATCTGGCTGCTCAACTTCAACAAGAGGTTGAGAGTACACCTCAACCAGTCCTTCAACAAGATTCACAATCCAATAAATCGCAATTCCAGCGCGGGCATAAATCCGTTTTTTGACAGTGCGATCGCGCTGAAGTGTCGTATCAGATACTTCAATAATCAGGGCAATATCTTCAGCACCCGGATGGCGATCGAGATACTGTCTTGTATCCCCTCGAACAACCACTATATCAGGTTCTGGTTCGCTGTTGGATAGCGTGATCGGTTCTTGAGAATCGACATACCAACCAGGGGGTAAAATATTCTCTAAAGCTGTTCTGACAAGACGAGTTGTGACTCGATGCGGTGGATTTTTTGGCATTTTGAAAACCAGCCAACCTTCCAGCAATTCTACAGAGTCATCATCCGTGAGAATGCCAGCTTTAATTATCGCATGATACTGCTCGATGCTCAAGCGCAAAATCAGATCGTTCGGAATTGCTGCAACACTTTCGACGGGCGGCATAACTGTCTGGGCTAGTTGATTATTGTTTTATTTTACTGTTTCTTTAACGAACCGCGAAGGCGCGAAGCAAGACAGAAGAAGAAGACTATAAGCTGATGATATATCTACTTTGTGGTGAACACGCGCCATGCAATGAAAGCTGTAAAGGCTAGATAAGCTGTTGTGCATTTAAATAGAATGTCAAAAAACAATCTAATTCTTGTGGGGTGGGCGTCTCGCCCGCCCTGAATATGCAATTTAAATGCGTGACAGCTTAACCAAATACGGCTATCCAATCTAGCCAATTATCGGATGTTATCAAAAAAATATCGTTCATGGGTATCATTCACCTGATTATTACTTACAGAAATTATACCAAATCTAGGTTAGTTATTCCCATCTCTCTCTTGTGGAGACTCTGCGTACTCTGCGTCCTCTGCGGTTAAATCATTCCTATGCAACCGGAATTGAGAAGACCGAAAGCATCCAGGATACAAGCCCCCGGATGAATCTGGGGAGAAATAAAAAACCTGTATCCGAGAAACTTGCCGAACGTATTTATCCGTGGGGTCAAGGCTTCAATCTAAAATCTAAAATCTAAAATCTAAAATCGATTGACTGGCTTTTTAGGAAAATTATATTAAGTCTTTTTCAGATTTTCCCGATGCTTCGTCAAGAAATCTAACAGTGCTTCCGCCTCTGGGGATGGCTGTAAACTGGCGTAAGAATAGCGATACAAACCTCTGCAAATCAGAGATAACCGCGTTGGGAAATCAAGCACTGATGGGATATCGACAATCACATCATCAACTGGTGGAATATCCCCTCGCTGACAATATACGGCATAGCTAATTCGAGGCGATTTAGCCCGACTGCTGCTGCGGCTTCCCCAGTGAAAAACGTATTGATCCCAGCACGATAGAGTACCAGCTTGTGTAGGTAAAGCCCGGATATCTTCCAAGGCAAATTTAGTAGCTTTCGTCTTGAGATTTTTGATAGCTTCAGCATACTCTGGATCGCGGTTTGCCGGAATCATGTACATACATGAATTGAGGGGATTCGCCTCAGTAATTGTCACCCAGAGAGTAAGCACTGTCGGCATACCGTTGGAGTCTATAGTATTTTCGTACTCGGCGTCGCGGTGTGGCTCAAATCCTTTGCCGCTGTCAGAAGTTTCTATGTAATAAACCCAAAAATTGGGAACTAGCTTGTAGCCGTTCCCCAAAATTCCTGTCAAGGTTGAGTTAAAGTAACCAAATGCTTGATAGAAGACATCGTAGACGAGGGCAAACATTGTCGGAAACCCGGCTTTTCGGACATTTTCTATACAGTCGCGCATCTGGTGAATAGTCGCAGCAGGTATGACGCTAGGTGTTTGGAAATAGCCTTCTTCTCGCAGTTGCAGCCTGTACTCGTCAATTTCTGCTTTTGGGATTCCCGAAACTTCTGAAAAGCCTTCAAATGGTCGATCAGAAATAGTTGAATTGGGGTTGATATCGCGCCAGTAGTTAATATCTTCTGCTTGTGGCAAAAGTGGAATTAATTTATCTAAGTCAAGAGACTTTCTCAGAGTGACAGTTTCTTCAGTCATCGATCCTATTTTACGTTGATACTGCACAGGGGAAAGCCGGGGCGATCGCTCTTTTGCGATATTTGTGCTGCTCTTTCCCCATACTGCTAATTCTACGTCATTAACGAGCTAAAATATCCAATTAATTAACTCCTAAATGTGTTGTAAAGTATTGTCGGTACAGTTCGCACCTCGGCACGCACTCGTTCCCCTGCAATTTCACCAACCCCAAACTGTCCAACTTAAACGCCTGCATCGCCTTTAATTGCACCGGAGAGTCCGCCGCCACAATCTCTCTCATCCCCTGCGCCAACTCTGGATATTCTTCCAAATTCCACAATTGCCGGCGCAAATGGTCGCTGTAAATTCCCGCATCTGCGATCGCACTTTCTTTTAATTCATCGAGTGTCAAATCCGATCGCGAAATGTGATATAATGCAACTCGCACTAAATACGGATGACCGCCGACAATTGCCATCAATTCCTCAACTTCTGCCTCCGACCAATTCAAGTTGTGGCGCGCTGCTAAATCTTGTATTTGCTGAGAGTTGAATTCGGGCAAATCTACGGGAAGTCCGACGTTGAAAGGCGATTGATTGATGTTCATCGGGATGTAAACTTCGGTGGAGTGAACTACAATTAATCGCAGTTTTTTCCAGATGTCGCGCCGCTTCGATTCTTCGTGCCACGCCCGCAGCAGTCCTAAAAAGTCTTCGGCAATGTCGGGATATTGGAAAACGCGATCGATCTCGTCTAATCCTAAAATTAAAGGACTGTCGATTTGCGGCAAAATGTATTTTTCAAAGTAATCTTTGCAGTTGACTTTGCTGCCAAAAATCTCGTCCCAATAATCGTCTAATTGATTGGGTAAGTGCAACTCGCGGCCGACGTAAGCGCAAAACCACTTTAAGAATTTATCTAAGTTTGCAAATACGGCTTTATCTACTAACTGAAAAGTTAGCGGCACGGTGCAATAGCCTTGACGGGCTCCGTGATGCAAAATTCTTGCCATCAAGGAAGTTTTGCCCATTTGTCTCGGCGCTTTAATTCTAATTAACGCGCTGGGCTGCACAATAGTTTGATAGCAGCGTTCTTCGATGGGCTGGCGTTCTACATAAAATTGAGAAGCGACATCGACTTGTCCTCCCGGTAATTCCGGTTCGGCGGCGGGTAGAGGTATTTCGTCGCTGCTAATTTCTAATAGTTGTTTTTGTGTTAAATCTTCCGTTTCCTCCGTGACTGGTGCGGGAGTTTCTGCTAGCAAGTTCAGAACTTCTTCGATAATAATTGGAGTGTCGGCGGTGGTTTTCCATTCCCTCTGTTTGATGCGGTACAGATAGCCACGCAAATCGTGATTTAGAGGCGCGTTCAGGGGAAAACCGACGCGGATGGGGAGAATTATTGGTTTTTTGTCAGGGCGGGAGTCTTGCAGTTCTTTTGCTTTCTGAACTTGATATGTTAGTAGTTCGCTTTGGGTTTCCGTTGGCGGCAACAGTAGCAGCAAATAATCGCATTCTTGGAGAAAGAAATTAATGCGATCGAACCAATTATCTCCTAATCTAATGTTATTTTCTGCTGTGAAAACTGTATGACCGATCGCGCTTAAGGCCGTTTCTAAGTGTTTTCCCAACTCGCGATCGGGTTCGGCGCTGCGATAACTCACAAATACTTTAACAATTCTGCTGCTGGTGGCTGTTTCTCCCGCTGGCGGCAAATTGTCCAGCTCGTCTAAATTTTCCGCTTCCTCAAGTTTAGCCGATCGGTGGTCGCCATTCGCCAGATTCATTTCAAAAGCCGCGAACAACTGCCGAATTTTACTCAAATCCGCACCTTCTCTACCCTGCTTAATTTTGCTGACTGTATCGGCACCGACGCCCGACTCGGCCTCGATTTCAGTCAGAGTACCTCTAAGGTTATATCGGTCAGACCATTCTTGGAGCGCCTCGTTAAGTTTCTTTAAGCCAGAGGCAGTGAGAATGCGACCGCGATCGCGTTTTGACTTGAGCACTTCGCTTGCAGTGAAAGGGGAACGAATCTAGAAATTTTAACGCCTTAAGTCCCTATTTTAGGCGATTTTAAGGAAGATAATCAGCCAGCCGGAATTTAAGGGATTTTACTGCGAGAGGGTTTTTGGGCGATCGACTCCTCAAACTCTGTCCTGATAACGGCTTCAACAGTTGAATATATTTTAGGATAAAAAGTTTTTCTTAACTCCCCAATCTCCGCCGCTAATCACCACTTAACTTTTTAGAGTAGATACACCAAGCAAAAAAGGAGCAGCCAAATGAGCAAAATCTTACACAGACTGGCAATGGCCGCTTTGGGAACCGCCGCCATTTTCACAATTAATACACTTAATAATTTAACAGAAGCATCAGCCGCTGGTAAATTTGACGAACCAGAAATTTCTCAAAACACAGTTTTTCCACTTGGCGTACCGGGTCAGTTCCATAAATAGGCAAATTCATTCATTTAATTAAGGAGAAATTATGAAGTCTACACTGTGTTCGCCACAACCTATAGCTACCAAATCTGACTCGGTTGACGCTGAGGCGATCGATGCCTGCACTGCACTTGCATGGGTGGAATTGGTAGCATTAGATGCCAGCGCTCTCACGGGGGATGATTGGCTGGCTTTGTGCGATGATATAGATAGCGGGGAAATCTACCGCTGCTGGTTTTTGTGGTGCGATCGCGAAGTTAGCGGTAATTGGGAAGCTTACGATCCTTTGAGCGATCGCCGATTTGTTGCTAAAGGAAAAGTTTTTCTCAAAGCCGCGATCGACTCCCTCGAAGATGCTAGAAATCGGGAAGTGGCCTAATTTGAATTCATCTCATGTGAAGAAAATTAGTGCCTACAAAACAAGAATTCTCCCAAGAGAATTCGCCATTGTACAAAGTTTCGTCCGCCTGCGCGAGACTCGAAGAAAAAGGGGTAAGAGAACCGGATTTGATAGGAGTCCCGGAAACGGAATACTCTCAAAGAAAATAAAAAAAATACGGCTGCGGGCAAGAGTTGACTGTATCATGCTAGGTGCTTCGTCTCGAAAGCGGTTGAAAACGTTTTTTCAGCCGCTTTATCGTTGCAGCCGTTCAACTCTTTCTCTTTAAACATGACTCTAAAAGTGCACAGCCACCAACATGATTATTGAACGTTTGGGGGGAATGGGTCAACTCAACGAACGTTTTCGCAGTTGGGGATTAACTGACACCAGAATTCGCAATTGGCTCGGCGATTTTCAAGGAACAAATACCACAAGTTCTGTGGATATGGTAAAGTTGCTGGCGATGCTGTCTTGCGATAAATTAGTCTCTGAATCCAGTCGCGAACAAGCTTTAGAATTATTGCGGCATAATACAACTAGAACGCTGTTGCCCTCCGGTTTGGGTCCCGGTGCAGTTATTGCTGACAAAACCGGAGATATCGGCTTTGTGGTTGGCGATGCGGGAATTATTGATATGCCCAACGGTAAGCGTTATTTAGCCGCAATCTTTGTCAAGCGGCCTTACAATGACCGGATTGTGAGAGATTTTGTCCGTCGAATTTCGCGCATTGTTTACAATTATTTAGACCCACCTGCGGCGAGGGTACCGGATAATTTGCGTTGATCAGACAATTCGGCGATTGAAATCGCTACTAAACAAACAAAGTCCGCCTTCGCGGACTTGAAGAGAAGATTTTTAATTACTAATGACTATTCTTTGCGCTCGATTGCTACAGTCAAATGAGCGGCAACTGCCCCCACTGTAGCAAGTACAGCAGCAATTGGAAATACTACTGAGCCCGCAACGCCGCCTACTAATCCCGCCATCAGCGGAATGTCTGCCAAAGTCCGCCCTTGCGAGTTTTTGATGACGAGGCGGCGGAGTTTTCCTTGCTGAATTAGTTCTTTGACTTTACCAATTAGGCTGTCGCCGCTAATCTTAAATTCTTCCACTCTGACTTTTTCCTCTGTGGCAAATTCTGAGGCGAATACATGAGTTTCAACTGTTGGGTTGGCTGAATTTCCGGCCGCTGCTGTTTCGTCTTGTAGAATTGTTACTTGTTGTTCTAGTTGTGAGTTCATTTTGTGTAAGGGCGGGTGAAAACCAGCCGTTTAATTTCTATACCCTTATCTTCGGCGATCGCACTTGGGAATGACAGGCAAGGAAACCCTACAATCTGCATTCGTACTTTCCACCCCCGCCTTCTTACTCAAAACTTTATTTTTGTCTGGTTAGATAGGGGCGGGTTTATCTATGCCTAAAGGTAGAGAAGATATTGTTGAAACAACCCGTCTCTAGATACAAGTAAGGTGCGTACTGCTAGCCCGCGTCTTGGTGGCTGGTGTCTGTTGAATTTTTTGTTGAAACTTTCGGCGTTGCTGAATCAAGGTATGAATGCCCCAGGAATGGGAATATCGTCAAACTTCAAGTAATGTATTAATAACTTAATAGAATGCTTGAGGGCGTTGCTTAATCAGGGTATGAAAAAAATCAGTTGAAAATCCTCAAGCTTTGTCGATACTGGTTTCTATGACTGGCATATTTAGCCTTTCATACCGTAAATCAGCAACGCCAGATATCGATGTCGCTGTGTGCATGAAAGTCGTCGCGAAGGATCGAACCAAAGAGGGAGAGTTCGATGATTTGCCAATGTTGACAGAATTTGGTGATTTGGTCAATTGGTAGGGCGATCGGGGTTTTCATTCAGCTTCCTCGTCATCTATGCAGATTCTAAGTGAACAACTAGAATCTCTTCCTGGTTTCTGATAAATTAATAACTCCATTGATTGAGAACCACAAACTGATTATTGAGGTCATATTCTGCCGTCTCTAAATTATCAATTGCCTTCACAATCGCCTGGTAACTCATATTCTTAGAAGCTTCAGGATCTTGATAAACTGCCAAAATTCCTGAATGTTCTGGGTTCGCTTGATGCAATTGCTGAAAGTCATCACAATTGCGTGTAAGCAGCACTCTCTGATTTTCTCTGGCAGCGTCTAGCACGACTGAATCTGGATGATTCATTAAATCCAATGTATTGACTGTGGCTACATCGTGACCGGCTGCCTCAAGAAGATTGACTAAATACTTTGCTTGAGAATCTTCGTCAAGCAGCATTCGTAGGCTCAACTTGCACTCCTTTTACTTCCAATCGATAGCGTTCCTCGTCTGCTTCTAATTTTAAAATTTCTTGATGTTTCTGACAGTAATCAATCGCCTCATAGATAGCAGACAACGGTAAATCCCAATTTTCGGCAGCTTGTTCGGGTGACATCTGATTGGCAGTCATGTCTCGCCAAATAGTCGATGCCAGTAATTTACGCCCCTTAATGTAAAGTTGTTTGCGCCAAGCATGAGGGCGTGCAATTAAATATTGCCAATTCTCGATTTCTGGTGTACTTTGCAGGGATTGAACGATCGCACCTAGCAGGGCAAGGCGATCGCTGACTGATAGTTGGCTGGCTTTTTCTTTAAGCTCTTGCAAGGACATAAAAAAATACTCCAACAAAGGTTGGTATTTGAATTATAGTACAAATGTCGTTTTACTGAGAACTACTCATAGCGTACCTTCTTAAATTTTATCACCTCAATTACATCATCGTGCCTTTGCCCCTCAATAATATCCTTGAGATGAATTTGTCCATTAATGTATTGAACGTGGATACGCCAGCCTGAGACTTTATCCATATCAGCACGATAAATTGCCTGCTTCACACCCTTTACTTTGTGCAGTCTCGTCTTTGGAAATTTTCTCGTTCTGTGACATTCGTTGTCTTCCAATTCTGCCAAAGCTTCAAGAAAACAAATCTTTAGCTCATCATCTGGCCAAATCTTCAGGGCTTCGTAAATAATGCCATATTCATCGCAGAGTGTAATAGTCTGTGCCATAAATAAGCTTACGATATCTGGGCAGCTTCTAGAGTGTGGTGAAGCATATCTTGATATAGAGACTCTGCTACACCGTGATATGCTCGATCGAGTTCTTCGTGTTTGACGGCTCGAAAAAGAGTAAAAATAACTTGCCCAAAAATTGGATCTTCGTCAACTGCCCAAATCACCCTTAGTGTTCGAGAAATCCGTAGTGTGTAGAGTGAAGATTCGTAACCATTAAGATTTGTCGGTAAGCGCAGGCGGCGCAGCTTACGATAGACATCAGATTTTTTAGTTGGAAAGAGGCTAGCGCAATCGTTGATTTTTTTAATCACTGCTGCTCTTTCGTCTTCACTCAACTTAGCAATATCTTTCTCAAAGCCCTTTGTTGACTCAATTAGAATATCCACTTTACAAACCGCCAGTCTGATTATGATTATGTCTATTATAGCGCTGTTCTACTGCGGTTATGCGAGGGAGAGTATGGATTATAATCAAATCCCCTATCGCGCAATAAAAACAATTTCTCCAAATACTTCGGTAAAGAAATCATGAAAAATATCGAGTTTATCCTTTTCCGGCGATGATGTGATAGTCTTAATTTCACTATTTCCAATTCTAAAAACTTTAAATCCCTGCTTCCTCAACCATCGATCCTTCTTTAAATGTTCAGCATATACATCTTCAGAAAGCTCATATTTTGGTCTCTTAGTATCATCATACCTAGCGTAGTGAGATTGACCATCAATCTCAACAACAACTATGTCGTTGGTTCCGAACGCAGAACTCTTGAATATGAAGTCTACAATAAAGGGCTTTTTTCTATTCGCTCTTTCTTCTTTGGAAAAATTCCAATTAACGTAAACATGAGGAATTAGGGCTGGTAACGATGCTCCCCCATGATAATCTCGACAGCACAAATGACAATATAAATTAAAAAAATCTCTTTCGGCAGTGGACTCCTGATTACAGTAAGTCTCTAGTTTCTTCCAAAGCCTTGATATGTATTTGTCGTAAAATGCAAATTCATCTCCCCCACTATGACGATATCCTAGGTCAATTATTTCTTCTTGGCTAGCCAAATTATGTAATTGTGAGTCTATAAGATTCATCCAGTTAATATCTTTACCCTCTTGTATCTGAAGTTTATTAACTCCAGATACACTAAAATCAATGCTACCGTTACCCTTAATTTCAAACCCATCACACCAAGGAAAAAACTTGTGATCCTTGCCGAAAAGTAATATTTGCTGCATTGCACATCTCCTAGTATTATTAGATTTAATTTAGGGGATTATTTCAAATTCCCTAATGAATGCTACCCTAAAATTAGGTGAATCATCTTATATACTCATGACTATTTTTACTCTACGATCGATCAAAAAAGACTTCGGCATCAAGGAACTCTTGACAGATGCCAGTTTCAGCCTCGATGAAGGCGATAAAGTCGGACTCATCGGCACCAACGGTTCCGGCAAATCAGCCCTGCTGAAAATGATTGCCGATATGGAGTCGATCGTTTACTGATTAAATCGATCGCTCTTGTTGCTGGGCTGACTAACTCGCCCTCACGGTTCATAGACTTGACTGCGATGAGCGATCGCCACAACAAATACCTGCACCACTTCATCGTCGATCGAGTAAATCACTCTGTAGTCCCCGATTCGGTAGCGATAGTACCCTGCATAATCTCCTTTGAGGGCTTTAATGTTAGGGTGCAACTGAGGAGTTTGTTCTAACTGCTCCAAACATCGGGCAATTTTCTTCGCTAGGGCTTTGTCAGCATTGACATAAACCTTTTGAGCATCAGGATGGAGAACAACTTCATACATCGGAGCGAAGACTTCTCCAGGTTGTGTAATCAGTTTTAGGAGTTGCTTGATTTTGCTTAACTCGCTCTAGCAATCCAGAAATTTCCAAAAGTTCTTGAGTTGCAGCTTCGCTTTCAGCATTTGCTAAGTAAGCCGCAAAATCAGCAAGCACTTGTAATCGTTCTGGTGATAGTTGCTTGAGTAAGTCATTAAGCTGGCGGTGTAACTCTGCGGGTGATATCAAATCTGCTGAGGATCGATCGTTCATTTGGGAATTATCCGTGCTTTTTTCCTCATTTTACCTAGAGGGTTTTTGTTTGTCAATCTCCTCGTCATACCCAAGTTAATGTTTGATAAAAAATAAAGTAAAAAAAGTTGTTTCCGTAGTATTTTTATTTGAATTCCTACTGAATACAATAAATACCTAAAAAAATCAAAAATAAACCCAAATAAACAACACTTTAAGAAGTATTAAGTAGGAAAGCATGGAGTTGCTGGGGATAGTAATTTGAAAAACTTTTATAACTTATTTTAAATATAATAGTTAGTCTATTTTTGACCTGGTAGTAATTATCAATTCTCAATTTTATTGACCCACATCGAAGCAGCAAAACGTCTTAGAAACGCTCAACCTAAAATCACTTCCTTGCTGCGTAGCCAACAATCTGAGTTTTCCATCGATCGCCCCACAATGACTTACCATCCGAATGACAGACCATACGGATGCAACCGGACTCGATCGAACTTGCGTTAAACTAAGTCAGGTAAATGACTTTCTATACTCATGACTATTTTTACTCTGCGATCGATCAAAAAAGACTTCGGCATCAAGGAACTCTTGACAGATGCCAGCTTCAGCCTGGATGAAGGCGATAAAGTCGGACTCATCGGCACCAACGGTTCGGGCAAATCAACCCTGCTGAAAATGATTGCGGGTATGGAGTCGATCGACTCTGGCGATCGCTGGGTCAATCCAGGGTCTACAATTGTCTATCTCCCCCAACAGCCGGATTTAGACGAAAATCACACTGTCTTAGAGCAAGTATTTGCCGACAGCGGCGAACAAATGGCTTTAGTGCGAGAATACGAGGAAATTTCCGATCAACTGTCCCACGGCAAAGGCGATACAGACAAGTTGATGGCGCGTCTGTCTGCGGTGTCTGAACGCATTGATGAGGTGGATGCGTGGGACTTGGAAACCAAGGCGAAATTGATTTTGACCAAGTTGGGGATTGAGGATTTTGATGCGAAAATTGCCGACTTGTCGGGCGGCTACCGCAAGCGAATTGCCTTAGCAACGGCTTTGTTGTCCGAGCCCGATGTGTTGCTGATGGATGAACCGACAAACCACTTGGATGCGCTGTCTGTGGAGTGGTTGCAGAATTATTTGAACGGCTATCGCGGTGCTTTGCTGCTGATTACGCACGATCGCTATTTTCTCGATCGCGTCACCAATCGCATCCTGGAGATCGATCGCGGCGACCTTTACAATTATGCTGGCAATTACGCTTATTACTTGGAGAAAAAAGCCCTAGCTGAAGAATCCGCCGCCAGCAGTGTTCGCAAACACGCGGGAGTATTGCGGCGCGAATTGGAATGGCTCAAACGCGGGCCAAAAGCGCGGAGTACCAAGCAAAAAGCTCGGATCGATCGCATTAAAGATATGCGAGCCCAGGAGTTCAAAACAGCCAACGGCAAAGTCGAAATTGCCACAGCGGGCCGCCGGATTGGTAAGAAGGTGATTGAGTTACTGAATATCTGTAAAGCTTACGGCGATCGCACTTTAATTAAAGATTTTACCTACAATTTCACTCCCGAAGACCGGATAGGAATTATTGGCTGCAACGGTGCGGGAAAATCGACGCTGATGGATATCATCACCGGACGCATTCAGCCGGATTCGGGTACTGTCGAAATTGGCACAACCATTCATATCGGTTATTTTGACCAGCATTCGGAGGATTTGACACCGAACGAAGACCAGCGAGTTATTGAATACTTGAAAAGTGTGGCAGAGTTGGTGCAAACGGCGGACGGCGAAATCATTACCGCTTCTCAAATGTTGGAAAAGTTTCTGTTTCCACCGAACCAACAGTATGCACCGATTAACAAACTTTCGGGCGGGGAAAAGCGCCGATTATTTCTGTTGAAGGTGCTGATGAGTGCGCCAAACGTGCTGATTTTGGACGAACCGACAAACGACCTGGACGTGCAGACTTTGGCGGTTTTGGAGGATTATCTCGAAGATTTTAACGGCTGCGTGATTGTGGTGTCGCACGATCGCTATTTTCTCGATCGCACGATAGACATGGTTTTCGCCTTGGAGCCTGGGGGCAATTTGCGCTTGTATCCCGGCAATTATTCGGTGTATTTAGACTACAAGAAAGCCGAAGAAGACAAAGAAATCAAAGAACAAAAAGAAAAAGAAAAACTTACACGCACCGTTGAATCTAACAATTCAAAATCTACAAATTCCACTCAAAAATCAACCAAAGTTTCCTTCAATGAGAAGCGGGAATACGAACAATTAGAAAGTCAAATTCCGAAGATGGAAGCTGAAAAAGAAGACATTGAGAAGATTTTGTCTCACAATGCTCCGAGCGAGTTTGCAGAGATGAAGAAGTTATCGGATCGTTTGGCTCAGTTGACGCAGGAGATCGATAATGCGACTGAGCGCTGGTTGGAGTTAGCCGAACGGGTTGGTTAATTTGGGCTGTCCGAGTGTTGTGTTTAGCTCCTGTTAACAATGACAGGAGCTAGAGGAATTATGAGTGAAAAAATCCCATGCTGAAACGAATATATATTGACAATTTTCGCTGTTTGGTAAATTTTGAACTAGATTTTGATGCCATTAATCTATTTCTGGGTTCTAACGGATCGGGTAAATCAACAGTTTTTGAAGTCTTGCAGAAAATCCAAGCATTAGTCAGCGGTGAGAGTAAGGTAGAAGGAATTTTCAGACCTGCGGACTTCACCCGCTGGCAAACCTTACAAATTCAGCGTTTCGAGCTAGAAATTCTCGGTAATGACGGCTGCTACACATATCAATTACAAATCGATGAGTATGGAGATAAATGTCGTGTTAGGTACGAGAGTCTGCTCTTTGATAACCAGCCTTTACTACAATTTGAATTCGGCGAAGTTCAACTCTATCGAGATGATTATTCACCGGGCCCGAAATACCAGTTTGACTGGTCGCAATCTATTCTGCCTTCATTAATGCCAAGAAACGACAACACGAAGTTAACTTGGTTTAGAGAACGGATGGCGCGATTTATCATCGTGCAAGTTGTACCCAGCTTGATGGTTGATGAAAGTAGCCAAGAACAAAGGCGTTTGACTCCTAAGATGGAAAATTTTGTTTCTTGGTATCGCTACTTATCTGAAGACCAAGGTAAAGTTGCTGAGATTGGAAATATTTTAAGAGATGTGTTGGATGGATTCAACAATTTTAAGTTTGAGCGAGTAAGCGAAGATAATGTGGTGTTAAAACTGCGGTTTTCAGGACAAACAGATAACAGCAAGCCAATTGAATATCGTCTCAGAGAATTGTCGGACGGACAAAAAACATTAGTTGCTTTATACGCGCTGATTTACGGTACTAAATCTGAAGATTATACCTTGTGGATTGATGAACCGGAAAACTTTTTAGCCTTGCCAGAAATTCAACCCTGGCTGATTGAGCTTTATGACCTTTGTAGCGAGGGAAAACTTCAAACATTACTAATTTCTCACCATCCTGAGTTAATTAACTATCTTTTAGCTTCACCGATTGGCTATTGGTTTGAGCGTCAAAGCAATGCTGCTGTTCGACTCAAACGAATTAGCAAGGAAGTAGCGGACAATTCGGGATTGCCAGTTTCTGAACTGATTGCACGGGGATGGTTGAATGAGTCAGCGTAGAGTTCAGATTGTCATTCTCTGCGAGGACAGACAGCAGGAAGTTTTTGCTCGTTATTTCCTAAAAAAGCGAGGTTTTACAGGTCAATTTAGAGCTAATATTTGTCCGAAAGGTAGCCAATCTGGAGAACAGTATGTACGCAGTCAGTATCCGGAGGAAGTGAAAGCTTATCGCCAGAATAAAAACCGGGTGGCGATTGGATTAGTTGTGTTAATTGATGCAGATACGGGTACGCTGGCAGCAAGACTTAATTGGTTAGCTAGTGTGCTTGATGAACATAAGCAGGAAATTAGGGAACCGAATGAGGCGATCGCGATTTTTGTTCCCAAGCGCAATATTGAGACTTGGATACACTATTTGCAGGGAGAAGCTGTGAATGAGGAGGCTGCTTATGCAAAATTTGAGAATAATGAGGCTGTTTGCAAAACCGCTGTTGAGGATTTAGCCGATCGATGTTATTCTCAGAGCTTACCAGAAGATGCGCCGCGATCGCTTCAGGCAGCTTGTGGGGAATTACAGCGGTTGTTACCACTGTTGCAGCCATGACTTATGAGAAAATCTGCAACCTGTTACTACTGTCAAGCAAGCTGACTAACAAACTTAAGACGAGTAAAAGTCTGAAATCCTTGTCAAAGCAGCAATGAGATCGGAAACAGCGACAAAAAACCCGCTTTTTTTCGAGAGCATAAAGTAAAGCTGTATGTCAAAAACTGTGAAGACCCGGAGGGTGGGGTTGACAAAAGCAGTAGAATATGCAGTAAAAGTCAGGGTAAGCAAATAAGACTGGCAGCAGAAAACAGGGGCGAAAAGTCCCAAAACAGGTAAAACAAAAGTCGATCGGGCAAAGTAAGTTGGCCGAGGACTAAAAATATGGTGATGGGTGAGATACAATTGACCTGTTCTGAGCCAAGAATTGGTCAACATCACAAGTATCCTGTAGAAGTCTGATAGTTGAGAATCTCAGGGTTGTCGAGGAGCGGGAGCAAACAGAAAACTATGCCTCAAAAAGTAATCGCCGAACAGATGTCTTTGGAATCAGCGTCAGAGCCGATCGCCGTGAGGGCGACGGTGGAAACAGTGCCAGCCGAAGCAGTGGCAGTAGAGTCCTACGCCGATCGGTTGATGGACGAACTGTTTGAAGGAGTCGATCGAGCATTCGACGGCAGCAGCGGACTGCCATCGGAACCAGTGCAGCCAGAATTCGTGGCGCTCAAGTCGATCTCGGTACCTCAAATAGTTTTGTCGCAGTTGGCACCCCCCCAGTCGCAGCAGGGCGAAAAAGACGTAGAAGCGATCGCCCGCCAAGTCGCCCTAGAAACAACCAAAAAACAGCAGTCCAAACAATCATTCGACAGAATGCTGCTGGGAGCAGCATTTGGGTCGCTGCTGCTAGTCATGGGGTTATGGCTCGCAAGCAGGTCGGGACTCGTGCGCTTGCCCGCCGCCCCCGCACCAGAGACACCCGCAGCAAGTGGCAAAACAGCACCAGATACCCAGTTTGTGGAATACGTGCAGCGCTCCCTAGAAGCGATCGAACAAAAAAAAGCACCCCAAGCTAACCCGCAACTTGCAGGAGTTCCCGCAGCCCCCACCCCAGGGACGCTGCCGAGCATTCAAATTTCCGGCGCGCCGCCCGCAACCGCAGGTCTGTCTTCAGCAGTCAACCGCATCGCTGATGCCCTAGAACAAGCCGGCGCACAGCCGGGAGCACCAGCACCCCAAATCGTAGTCATCCCTCCCCCCGCTCAGGTGACTGTGGCTCCGCCTGCTCAGGTGGCTGCGGCTCCGGCGGCTCCGGCGGCTCCGGCGGCTCCTCAAACCGGCGCAGTTTCCCCCTCACCGGCTGCTCCAGCCTCGGGTCGTGCGATCGCCGCTGCAGGCAATCGAGATCCCCTCGCCGCTTCCCCTTCCCCCTCGGAGTCTCCCCAGCCAAAGATTTTGGCTCGCGAAACCGAACCGGCACCAGCGCCCCCAGCCCAGCAATCCGCGCCCGCGCCCGAGCAATCGGCACCGGCCGTCAGCAGCGCCCCGACTTCCGCGCACACGTTGGTTGGGATTTTGGAGTTGGGCGATCGATCGGCTGCTTTGTTTGAAGTAGACGGCGTAGCCCGCAGAATTTATGTCGGCGAAAGCATCGGCGCTAGCGGTTGGACGCTGGCAGAAATCAAAAATCAAGAAGCAGTGATTCGCAAGGGAGGAGATGTGCGATCGGTTTTTGTAGGACAAAAGTTCTAATCAGTCATCAGTTATGAGTCATTAGTCATTAGTTATGAGTTAGATCATCGGTAATCGGTAATGGGCAGCGATCGGGCTGTATATCACGAGCAGTGAAAACAGTTATAATAACCGACAACTAATGACCGATGATCGATCGCCAGTGACTAAGAACCAATGACTAATAACTAATGACCAATGACTAATGACCAATGACTAATGACCGAAAGCATCCAGGATACAAGCCCCCGGATTCATCCGTCCAGAAATAAAAAACCTGTATCCGAGAAACTTGCCCCCCGAATTTATCCGTGGGGTCAATGCTAAAATCTAAAATCTAAAATCTAAAATCTAAAATCTAAAATCGATTGACTGAGGAATTATAAAAAATGGGCTTATTTGATGATTTCAGCCGCTTTCTAGAAACCAGATTAGAAGAATTTTTGCGTAGCAATCCCCATCTGGAATTGCAGGCAATAGAAGAACAACTGAAGGAACAAGAAGAAGACACTCTGCGGCTGATTCTCGATATCCAAAAACAAGAGAAAAAACTGCAAGCCGAAATCCTCTCGGCCGCCCAAGAAATTCAGCGCTGGAACGATCGGATCAACAAAGCTAAAGCTGCTCAAAGGCTCGATTTAGCTCAAGCCGCCCAAGAGCGACAAGCCGCTTTGCTGCGTCAGGGAAATCAGCGCTGGGGTCAAATGCAAGGCTGCAAAGAACGGATTGAAAAAGCAAAAGAACTGTACCGCCAAATTCAAGTACGGCGAAAAGAAGTCCGAGCCAAAGCGGCAGAAGCCGCAACTCGCCCTACCACTAAAACAGAGCCAAATTGGGATACAAAGGGTTGGAATCAGAGTTCAAATTATAACAGTTTTAATGCGGCAGATCCTTTAGAAGAAAAGTTTCAACGCTGGGAAGCAGACGAAGAACTCGATCGCATGAAGCGCAATATAGGCCGATAGTTAGGAAAGCATTCCAATCCTTTAGGGACGGATTCACCCGGAACTCGGATTCCTAATGCAAATATTCGTCAACCCCCATAGGCTGCGGTATGGCGATCGATCGCTCAGACTTGATATAATTACCATCCTAAAATTAGAGGGCAAATTAATAAATCCTAAAAATAATACGGGATGTGGGAAACGAGCGAGACTTTAGTCCCCAGAGGGAAGCGACACGGCGGACTTCAGCCCCCGTGTTCTTTCTTTCTTAGTTAGCCGAATGGTGTGGATGTTCTATATATTTTTTCGGCGTTGCTGAATACAGCTATCCGTCATAATGTTTATGACGTTGTGAATGCTAATCGTCTATCTCAAAAGTGCATTATACAAAAAGCTATCCCTAGAGAGTTGTATCAGTGACTTGCCTAAACTTTCCCAATCGAAAGCTCTTGTAGAGTGTCGAGTTCTCAACGAGCTTTCTGCTTAGGAGACGATGGAGAGTTCATCACTGACTTGAATCCTACCTTTGACCAGGGAGCGAATCAGACGATCGAGTGAGCCACGTTCTTCTTCACTGATAGACTCATCGAGGATGGCGGCCATCATGCCGTAGCGGTCAGCTTTGGTAACGCGGTGAGTATCGGTGACAGTGGCAATTAATTCGTTGATAGCGCCGGGGAGAAGATTAACTGGAGACATGAAATTGTTTTGAACTCGACACCTTAATCATCTCGTGGTTTCTTCTAAGAGCAAGTGATGGTGCTAGTTTTTTTCCGTGATAATACTGAAAATATTCGGTGAACCAAGTCCGTGTTACCAGTGATCGAAGTCACAACATTGAAACCAATGCAGCGGTGGAACAATTAGAACCCACATCTTGCACCCTTCTCAAGAACAGGCTTTTCGGCCTGTTCCACAAAGAGTGAATTTTCTTGTGGAACAGGCCGAAAAGCCTGTTCCTAAAATGCTTATCGAGAATGGTGCAAGATGTCAGTTAGAACCAACCTTCGGCCCTTCAAGTGTCACAGTGATAATTTTCGTTTTTCACGAGTCTGAACCTCTTGCTGTGCAAATGTTTCAGACCTTCATAGGAAGAACTACCTCTTCTTCAATCACTTGTCAACAAGTAACGACTGTTGACTTTTTATCCAAAATCCAAATAAGTAGACAGACAAAAAAATTAGTCCGCCTACTTAATCGCTAACTAGAAATCACTCCCACTCGATCGTTCCCGGCGGCTTAGAAGTAATATCGTAAACCACCCGGTTCACCCCCTTAACCTCATTCACAATCCGATTCGAGATCAGTTCCAACAAATCGTAAGGAACCCGCGCCCAGTCAGCCGTCATCCCGTCTTCACTCTTAATAAATCGCAAGACTATGGGATAAGCATAAGTGCGCTGATCGCCCATCACGCCTACACTGCGAATCGGCAGCAAAACTGCAAAAGCTTGCCAAAGTTCACCGTACAATCCGTGCCGATTAATTTCTTGGCGAACAATGAAGTCAGCATCCCGCAAAATATTTAGTCTCTCTGCGGTAACTTCTCCGATAATCCGAATCGCCAATCCCGGGCCGGGGAAAGGTTGTCGGTTTACGATTTCTTCAGGAAGCCCGATCGACCGGCCGACTTTTCGCACCTCATCCTTAAACAGTTTTCGCAGCGGTTCAATCAGCTTAAATCGCAAATCTTTCGGCAAACCGCCGACGTTGTGGTGGCTTTTAATTTTAACAGCAACTCGCTCACCACTTTTCGGGTCTGCATTAGTGTCAGCCGACTCAATCACATCAGGATAAAGAGTACCTTGGGCGAGGTAGTCAAAGGGGCCCAGACGCTTCGATTCTTCTTCAAATACGTTGATAAATTCGTGACCGATCCGCTTACGTTTTACTTCAGGATCGGTAATCCCTTCAAGTTGAGCTAAAAAGCGTTCGCGAGCATTAACATACTCAACGTCAATGTGGAATTGCTCTTTAAATAATTTTACCAACCGTTCTGGTTCATACTTCCGCATAAACCCTTGGTCGATAAACATACAGGTAAGTTGGTCGCCGATCGCCTTGTGCAGCAAGAAAGCCAAAGTAGAAGAATCTACACCGCCGGATAGAGCCAGCAAAACTCGTTTGTCTCCCACTTGTGCGCGAATTTCGCGAATCGATTCCTCAACAAAAGTAGCAGTCGTCCAAGTCGGTTCGCACTCGCAAATGTGGTAAACAAAATTGCGAATTAAAGCTATTCCCCCGATCGAGTGAACTACTTCGGGGTGAAACTGAACCCCGTACAAATTTTTCTCGTGGTGAGCCACAGCAGCACACGGAGTATTGTCTGTGTGAGCGAGGATCTCAAAACCCGACGGCAACTCGGAACAGGAGTCTCCGTGGCTCATCCACATCGTGCTGCCTTCTTCGACATTTGTCAGCAAATCCGTAGGATCGTCAATAAATAGCGACGCCTTGCCGTATTCGGCTAACTTAGCCCGCTCAACCGTGCCTCCGAGCTGCTTTACCATCAACTGCATCCCGTAACACACTCCCAACACCGGTATTCCCAAATTCCAAATTTCTGGGTCGCAGTGGGGAGCTCTTTCATCGTATACAGAACTCGGGCCTCCTGACAGAATAATTCCTTTAGGATTGATAGCTTTTAACTGTTCTGCCGTAGTGCGGTAAGAAATAACTTCTGAATATACTTGAGTTTCGCGAATTCGACGAGCAATCAGTTCGGAATATTGCGAACCGAAGTCGAGAATCACGATTATCTGGCGCTCTATCTGCTCCACAAAAGAGTTTGTGAGAACGGATTCAGTTTCTATTTGAGTAGTCACGGTTATTGCGTAATTGCTAATTGCTAATTGGGTCGAAAGTAGCGGAGGTATCTGTCGCGGTCTCAGTACAATTCTAAGGAAGGCGAGGAACCATTAGTCGCTAGGAATAAATCTTATTCATACTAGATTGCAGTCAGCGATGTTAGTCGATTAATCGGGCACAGGGCAAGCATAGATTTACTTCGAGCCTTACCCTAATTAATTGAATTATTGCTTCAGAAATAGCTTCCCGAAGCAACCTAGTATAATTAAGGTCTAGGGACAAAGAATTATTACTTGTTAAATATTATCCCTGAGCGATGTTTTAAACAGAATTCAGGGATATTCACACTAGATTAACAAATTTGGGTCAAAAATGTATCTCCTATATCACTTTTAACAATAATTTTGCGATCGCGCCCGAACATTACCGAGCCCACGGGGATGTGCAAGTTAGTGTGAGTAAAAATGCAATCCGATGAGCGCAAGTCTATTTGTCGGGCGATGTCGCCATAAATTCGATCGACCCAATTGCTCCCAAACTCGGCGTCTAAAGCCCGCAGTTGCCCAAGAGCCTCTTCGGCTGTCGCTGCGGCAAAAATTGCGGAACACGCATCGGCGGGCATTCCAGCTTTAGCACAGTAAGCTGTGAGAATTTCCCTGCGCCCGTCAGCGAGGTGGTGGTGAGTGTGAAAAATCCCCGCCGCCAATTTCATCAGTTTCCCGTGATAGCCAAACAGCAAAATTGACTGCACGCCCTGATATCCGGCTTCTACCAGCAGCGGGCCGAGCCAGTTAGCGGTTTTGACGAGCCTATCAGGATTAATCCCCAGTTGTCGCGCTAAATCCAAGCCGTTTTCGCCGATGCAGAAAACCAAACAGTCAAACAATTCGGCTTTTTGTTGCAGTTGTTCGCGGTAAACTTCCAACTGTCCAGGGGCACTCAGCGGTTGAGAAATGCCAGTTGTACCCAGCAGCGAAAGTCCTTCTACCACGCCGAAAGCTTCGTTAGAAGTGCGGGTGGCTAGTTGCCGCCCAGACGGCAGAATCAGGGTGACAGTAATTTTTTCGCCCCGTGCGAGTTTTAGGGTCAGATTCGATCGCAGCAGCCGCATTGCGTAATCATAGATCGCCGCCCCTCCACCGACTGTGTGACGCCCTATACCTTCACCGCCGAGAATCACAATCTGCTCTCCCTCTTCGCAATTCCCCAATTCCACCATTGCCCAAACGGGGGTATTGCGAGTCAGATCGAGATTGTCCCCCGGATCGGAGCGAGTCACTCCTAAAGCGGTATCAGTTTTGAGTACAGACGCCTGTTCGATCGGAATTTCTGCCGTTATTGGCGGTTCCAGTAAATTGACTGATACGCTATCTAGAGACTGAATACCTGCGCGTAAGCACCGCAAAGCTGCAAGTGCGGCCGCACAGGCAAATACTGGCAGTGTATACCCCGATAAAGGTTGAGTTTTAGTCACGATCAAATGCAGAAATACGTAAATTTGCTGGCGATCGACATCACGCCTTAGCACTGATACCCCTTAAACATTTAAGCTTAATTTTAGGGTTTGCTATTATCGTCAGTTAGGGTGATTTTTGTCAAGTAATAATTTTGTCCTACCAGTTGCCGATCGCAGCCACACTTTTGTGGAGGTGCGTTAGCGGAGCCCCCGTAGAGGATCGCCAATAACCCACTCCGAAGCTTTACCGGCACCTGGGGGCGATTTTCACAAAAAACTCGGAATCTCGATCGCGAGCGCTGGCACTGAACAAACGGATTCCAGCAATTAGGTACAAATCGTTAGCAGCGATACTCGGCAAGTCGATCGTCTTTCCTTCTATAAATTTACCTAGCCGTAAAGGTGTCAGAGCCGAGTCGATGAGCTCGCGCGAAATTTGCTTTTGCCCTTGGGGACACTTGTTTGAGGCGGAATTCGAGAAATTTTTGGTATGCCAAATGCTGCGCTCGCTTCCTGGTTAAGCCCTAAAACCTACTTTTTCACAATTAGCAAATTTATATCTCCCAACCGGTTGATGTCCTAGCGATCGCAAGTCATTTATATTGATCTGAATTACCCGGACGTGCCAGTCCTACTTTCGAGTTAGCCTCTTGAAGGTGGGGCTGGTTTTATCTAACCCTGTTACTTCAATTATCCAATCTACAATCTAAAACCTAAAATCTAAAATCGATTGACTATGGTTGAACCAGTTGCAGAGTTAAATGAACCTCTATCTCTTCAGACTGCAGAAATAGTAGAAATAGTAGACCCGAAAATATTTCAGCTCGTTCTCTCTCCAAAAATAGCTCTCAAATTTTCCAAAAAAGACGTTCGATCGACCCTGAAAGCCTCAACTCTAGACGGCGTTTTTGCCACTATCTTCGAGTCGGCGACCACCGGCGTGCTGCTGAGCAACTTCTTGCTGCAACTCGGCGCGAGTAGCGTGGAAATAGGTATATTCTTTGCTATTCCGATGGTGGTAAATCTCCTGCAACCATTAGGAGCCTACATCGCAGATCGGACAACCAGCCGCCGCTGCTACAACCTATTTGTATTCAGCATTTCGCGGCTGCTGTGGCTGGTGCTGGCGGTGGCAATTGTTTGGGGTTCCCAGCACGCAGACCTCGACCAACTGCTGCAATGGACACTGGTAACAGTCGTAGCAGCTAGTATGCTGGCAGCTTTGGCCAATTCTAGCTGGTTCAGTTGGATGGCTGCTGTGGTTCCTCAGCGCTTGCGGGGACGCTATTTTGGCTTTCGCAACAGTGCTGTCAGCCTCATCACTTTGCTGGCAGTGCCGTTGATGGGATTGGGAGTGTCAACTTGGGACGGCGGCCCAATTTTGGGCTACGGTATTGTTTTATTGGTGGGTGTTTTGGCGGGAATGATTAGTTTGGGGTGTCAATCCTTGATGGTTGATGTGAATCCGCAGGTATACAAAAAAAATGCACAGAGCGATCGACTTACAGAGAAAAAAGCAAAGCAAGTAACAGATTTTGTGCCTTCTGTGCTGAAAGATTCTAATTTTTTAATATTTATTCTTTACTTCAGTGTGTGGACATTTGCTGTTAATCTCAGCGCGCCTTTTTTTAATATCTACCTGCTGAAAAATTTAAGCTTGGATGTGAGTTTGGTAACGATTTACACCAGCTTAAGTTCCGGCGCAAATCTAGTGCTGCTGATGTTTTGGGGTAAGTTGGCCGATCGCTGGGGAAATCGCCCCCTGCTAATTGCGGTTGGGCTGGTGGTGGCGATAACGCCTTTGCTGTGGTTGGGTACGGGGAATTACCCGTTTGCCCTATGGGTATGGCTGCCGCTGCTGCACTTGCTGGGGGGAACGACTTTAGGGGCGATCGCGCTGTGTACTAACAATATTCAAATGGAGATAGCGTCGATCGAGCAACCTTCGACTTATTTTGCGATCGGCGCAGCGGTTTCGGGATTAGCTGGGGCTTTGGGAACTACCGCCGGCGGCTTTCTTGCCGAACTTCCGGGCATGAGTTTGGGAGCAGTGTTTGCCCTCTCGGCTACTGTGCGGCTGATTGCTCTTGTGCCTTTGGTTTTGGTGCGAGAACCTCGTAGCCAGTCGCTGCGGTCGATCGTCCCCACTTTTGGAAGTTTCAAATTTAACCGGGGCTAGGAAGTTTTCGCACAAATTTGCCGATCGAGAAACCAGAAAAACCCACAGATTGTTAAAAACTTCAACCACATCGCAGAAAACCTGAGAGTGATTGAAACAAATTTTAACCTCAACAGAGCATCCAACCTGATACCTCTGTAGCCAATACCTCACTATTATCTTGCAGCCAACGGACAAATCGATCAGATATAGCTGTTTGACAAGCTGACAAGGCAGAGCGTAAATGTGTTTAAAGGTGTGTTAGCTAGGGCGTCGGATCGCTACTTCTGTTAGGAGAATTGAGGATTTTCCCAGAACCCATCCTACTATTTCACGCTCTGAATTTTTTACGTTTTAGGTAAATCGAGGACTTTCCCAGAACCCAACCTACTATTTCACACTATAATTTTTAGTTAAGAAATATAAATAAAATTAACATTTTAATACAGCCAACTAGACTTGATGGTGTTTTGAGACTACTATCCTGAGAATCGAAAAAGCTAAAGATTGCCACCAAAATATCGATTTCCAGCAATCAATAATCAGCGATCGCTGTCAGGCGATAGAAACACCGGAATTGGCAATTCTCTTGTAACCGATTACCAAAGACAGCTCGCTCTCCAATTTCAAATTCAAAGAGAGAATATAAAAATGACGAAACCAGGGAAACGTCTGATAGTTTGCTGTGATGGAACTTGGAACAAACTAGATACTCATTGCCCAACTAATGTGGTTAGGCTTGCCCAGGCCGTCAAACGGACAGCCAGTGACGGGGTTCCGCAGATTGTGTTTTATGACGAGGGAATTGGAGTAGACAGTAACAAGATTGTGGGCGGAGTCACTGGGCTGGGAATCGATAAAAATATACAAGATGCCTATCGTTTTCTTTCTTTCAACTACGATCAGGGTGACGAAATCTATCTATTCGGGTTCAGTCGCGGTGCTTACACAGTCAGGAGTCTAGCGGGGATGATCTATTGCTCCGGTCTCCTATCCCGCCGTAACGTTACCATGGCATCACAAGCTTACGAGCTTTACCGTAAGCGAGAGATTTCACCAAAGCATTCGGAAGCAAAGAGTTTCCGCGAAAAATTCGGCAAAGATAAGGGCGATCGCGTCCCGATTACCTTGCTTGGTTGTTTCGACACCGTTGGAGCCCTTGGTATTCCTCTTGTACCCGCCTTGAAGAAGTTTGAGGGACAGATCAAAACAAGGTACAAATTCCACGACACCACTTTAAATAAGGATATTGAGAATGCGTTGCACGCCGTTGCGATCGACGAAATTCGCGAAATCTTTGATGTTACCCTGATGAAGAAAAATCCTGATGCCCCGAACCAGAAGCTTCGTCAAGTTTGGTTTCCAGGCGAGCATGGCTGCATCGGCGGTGGTACGCCAGAATACCGCGGGTTATCAGATGCTGTCTTGAAGTGGATGTTGGATCAAATCAGTGACTTTGAATTGAAGCTTGAATTCCACCCAGATGCCATTAAGGATATCCAGCCTGATTATAAGGCTCCATTTCAAAACAATCCTGGGTTCTTCAAATTGGCAGGAATCAAGTGGCGCGAGGTGGGGGAGACCCTTGAGGATATTCATGAAAGCGCGATCGAGCGATTGAAAAAACGCCAAGACTATCGGCCTAAGAATCTGCAAAAAATTCTCTCCAAAGTAATTGAAAATATAGAAAAATGATCGAACTTTATCAATCTCTCAGAAGCGAACATAAGAAGACTTTGTAATCTACCTAATCTACAACAATCGAAAGGAAAAGCAATCATGACAAGAGATAC
Organism: Microcoleus sp. SVA1B4; assembly: GCF_036700545.1. Lineage (NCBI taxonomy): Bacteria > Bacillati > Cyanobacteriota > Cyanophyceae > Oscillatoriales > Microcoleaceae > Microcoleus > Microcoleus sp. SVA1B4. The sequence goes on along the minus strand of NZ_JAUBPB010000005.1, from coordinate 93,157 downwards.
ATCTAGAGATGGATTCAGCAACAAAGCTTTGGCATATACGTTGACTCATTTCAAACCAATTTGGGACTTAGTTCAAAGTTACGAGCCTCTGAAACGTAAACTAAACAAATTTTTTCTCAATAGCATCATTTACAAACTTCCGACTCGCCCGCTTCCCTATAGCTTAATGGGCTTAGATCCCAAAATTCCAGGGACAGATAATCCCAAGAAAACTGATACCTACATCTCTTGGGATTCACTTACAGACAAGACTTATACTGGGCGACATTTACCTCCAGACCCAGAATTCAACAAAGAAGGGAATTTACCACCACTCGACAAAGTAAAGACATTATTCCAAAAAAGAGACGGAAAAACCATTTATTCGGAAAAATCGACTCTGCTCTTTCCCTATTGGGTGCAGTGGTTTACAGATAGTTTTCTCCGGATCGATCAGGAAAACCGCTTCAAAAATACCTCCAACCATCAGATTGATATGTGTAATGTTTACGGGTTGACCCGCAAACAAACAAATATGCTCAGAGCTTTCAAAGACGGTAAATTTAAAACCCAAAAACTCAAGCGCAAAGATGGCGTAGAAGAAGAGTATCCACTCTTTTATTATGCCGATCCTGAGCAGGGTATTATCGATCCTCAATTTGAAGGTCTTCATGCACCCCTTAATGATGAGAAAAGACAACCCCCCGAAAAGAAAAGCAAGCTATTTGCAATGGGAGTTGAACGGGCAAACGTCCAAGTTGGCTATGTCATGCTCAACACTTTATGTATCAGGGAGCATAATCGAATTTGTGATGTTTTGTCCAAAAGCTATCCGGAATGGGACGATGAGAGGCTCTTCCAAACCGCGAGAAATATTCTCATGGTGATTGTTCTCAATATCATTATGGAAGAGTACATTTTCCACATTACGCCCTATAATTTTAGGTTCTTTGCCGATCCTGAAGCCTTTACCAACGAAAGTTGGTATCGAGAAAATTGGATGGCGATTGAGTTTAGTTTTGTCTATCGCTGGCATAGTGCGATTCCGGAAACCTTTATCTATGACGGTAAAGAACAATCCATGTACGATTCCCTCTGGAATAATCAGATGTTAATCGATAAAGGGTTGGGTGCATTGATGGAAGAAAGTTGTTCCCAACCAGGCACTAGAATTGGTTTGTTTAACACACCTGATTTTAAGATCGCAGGAACACCCTATACATTTATTGATGCTACCGAACTAGCATCTGTTAAACTCGGACGGCAGGCGCAGTTAGCCAGTTATAACGATTACCGCGAAATGTGTGGTTATCCCAGGGTGACTGATTTCAATCAAATTACGGGTGACGAATACGCTCAACAGAAATTAAAAGAGTTGTACGGTCATGTTGATAAGATTGAATTATTTGTGGGATTGTACGCTGAAGATGTTCGCAAAAATTCAGCAATTCCGCCTTTAGTAGCACGGATAATTGGCATTGATGCTTTCTCCCAAGCTTTAACTAATCCTTTGTTATCGCCTAAAGTCTTCAATAAGGAAACTTTTTCTGAGGTTGGTTGGGAAATTATCCAAAATACCAAAACAGTCTCTGATTTAGTGAATCGTAATGTTCCTCCAAGCGATCCTAAGTACAAAGTCTCCTTCGATCTTTAAGTTGTAGCTGACAACTAAGACTCAAAGTAGTGGGGGCGCAAAGACACCTGCGCCCTCAAAAATGAGGAAGAAAAAGCAATACGGTTTAGTTAAAACTGTTTATTCCCCGGAGATCCCCCTAAATCCCCCTTAATAAGGGGGACGCAAGAGTAAGTTCTTGTCCCCCCCTTATTAAGGGGGGCTAGGGGGGATCAGGCTTAACTGAACCGTATTGGAAGAAAAAGGCGATATTTTCGCAAGCGATCGCCTACGGCAATTCGGGAGCAATTGCACCAGCAGTTATACTATTTAACAGAGCCAACGGTTTGTGTAGAACCTTTTTTAGCGATTAACAGAAGGTTATGTTATGAACAAAAAGTTATTTACCGAATATCCCGAACAGGACGAACGCAAATATTACGATCTTTTGGTTGAGCAGGCCAAGCTTCGGATGGATAATCTTTACGGGGATAAAGAGCGGGCGCTGCGAGATACTCACGCCAAAACTCATGCTTGCGTTAAAGGAACTCTGGAAATTTTTGACTTTGATGAGGAAGCGATTAAACGGGAATTGGGCAAACGCGCTTCGTTAAGTTCTTCACAACTCAATGCTATTTCCCTTAAGCAAGGTTTGCTAGCAAAACCCAAAGAATATCCTGTTTGGTTGCGATTTGCTAACGGAGCTACCAAAGTATACCCTGATTACCAAAAAGATTCGCGCTCAATTTCAGTGAAAGTCATCGGGGTGGAAGGGGAACGACTCACGCAAAGCCACGAGTCAAAAACCCAGGACATCATTGTTCACAATTCAGAGATATTTGTGAGCCAAACGATCAAAGATTACTACGGCTTTTTTTCTGCTCTGGTTGAATCACCAGAGACATTGAAGAAGTGGCTAATTCGACATCCCAGACACTTTTTAGCTGTGTCAACGCTTACGGGTAGCCGGACTCCGAAGAGTTTGCTAACAGCAAAATATTGGAGCGGTTCACCCTCTGCTTTGGGTCTCTATCCCGATTTCGATCCCTCTAAACCGGGTGTAGTTCCTGTCGAATATCCTGCTGTAATTAAGTATGGGTTTACTCCGGTTTCATGCAAACCACCGCACGAGATAATTCCAGAACAATCTCGACCGGGAATTCCTAAAATTCCTTTTGTCGATCGCGCTAAAGCCTTGGGTTTAGATCCCAATAAACCAGACAATTATTACCGGGACGATCTAATTCAAGCTTTGGCGAAACCTGATGCCCAATACTGGTGGGATTTTGGCATTCAGTTCCAAACCAGCCTAAAAATGCCGATCGACGATGGCATCAATGTCTGGAAGGAAAAAGAATCACCCTTCTTGAGAGTAGGTCGTCTCACCGTCAAGCATCAGATTATTGATTATGAAAAACAATCTGATTTCAACGAAAACCTGAGATATTCTCCCTGGAACGGCTTAGCAGTTCATCGTCCAGTAGGTGCGATCAATCGGATACGCGGTGTTGTTTACCCGGTTGTAGCGAATTATCGCCTTCAAAAGCGAGGTCTTGTCCACCAAGAACCAACCGGAGAAGAAACATTTTAAGGGAATAAATGGAATAATTTGAGGCTGGCACATCATTTAATGCCATCCGCCAGGTGTCGTCTAAGGAATGACAATTAAATAACTTCCACTCTTGAAAGTGGGATGGGCGTCCCGCCCGTCCAAAAAGGACGGGCGGGACGCCCATCCCACAATAACAATTAAAATTGTAAGTTATTTAATTCGCGATCCTAAGCAAATGGCAACTCAAACAAGTTAACAAGCGAAACCTTCAAAAAATCCCATCCCTTTTTAGGGGGTGGGAGTGTTGAAAATTATGAATTCTTAGTCCTCAGTCCTTAGTCCTCATTATTCAGTAGCAATTAATCAATAACTGGGTTCCTACCCAATTATTAATTATTCTGCTAGCAACCAACTGATGACTAATGACCAACGACTGATGACTAATAAATTAAGCTTGCCGTGAGTAGTATTCCACCACTAGCAGTTCGTTAATTTGTAGAGCAATCCACTCGCGTTCGATAACGCCATTAACTTTGCCAACCAGTTTTTGCTTATCAAATTCCAAGTGATTCGGCAAGTGAGCCAAGCCTGGGTCTTTGAGATTAGCTTCTACCATTGTGCGCGAGCGCTCTCTATTTTTCACAGCAACCACATCACCAGGCTTGCACTGATAGCTGGCGATATTGACTTCACGGTCATTGACAGTTATGTGACCGTGATTTACCAATTGTCTAGCGGACGGAATGGTTGGAGCCATTCCCATCCGAAACACAGTATTGTCCAAGCGCATTTCCAAAAATTGCAGTAACACTTGACCTGTGGAGCCCGTGACACGGCGGGCTTTGCGGACGTAACGGAGCAGTTGGCGTTCCGTCACACCGTAATTGAAACGGAGTTTTTGCTTTTCTTGCAAGCGAACCGCATACTCAGAGAGCTTTTTGCGGTTTTGACCGTGCTGTCCGGGCGGATAATCTCGTCTGGGGGTTTTGCGGGTTAGACCCGGCAACTCTTTCAGGCGACGGACGATTCTCAATCGGGGGCCTCGATATCGAGACATTTATTTTCCTCTCTAATATCTGTATGCAATTTTATGCAGACTCTATATTATATGTTGGTAACGGTCAAAATTCAAATAAAGATCGATAAAAAAACGATCGACCGGAGGGCGATCCATAATGTGCGGTAAATTCTGAAGGAAAAGCCGATCGATCGATCGCCCCAATCAGCCAAAAGAACTCACTACTCGATCTGCCATGCACAACCGCAATTTTTCCCGCACTTCTTCCCCAAAACCAGCACCGACAGGCTCAAACCCAACCGCGCGCTGGATATTAGCTCTCGGCACGCAGCTAGCAGCACTCGGTTTGTTGGCAACAGCACTGCCAATCTCGCCAGCATCAGCCATCACTATTAGAATCCCTCGCTCTAGGAATCCCTATCGCGTCTGCGCCCTAGAACTAATCGACGCCGGAGTGGGAGCAGAGGCCGCAGCCGCCGCTTGTGCTGACGCCCTCCGCCCCCGCGACATATCTAAATGCGCCCTCGAAATCAACCGCAAAACCAATATTCCGGGTGTCGAAGCGCTCTCTAGCTGTCGGCGGGTGAGGCGTCCCAAGGAATTGGCTAGTTGCGTAGTGAATATTAACAGCAAAAGTCGAACTCAACCTGCTGATCCCCTGGTAGTGCTGGATGGATGCCGCCGCAGTTTATTGCCACAACAGTTTTCTGAATGCGTAGTCGGTTTGAGCGGCAGGCTCGACTTTCCCACTGACCGGTTAATCACCACTTGTCTTGACCCCAGAGACAGCGTGAGCTTGGACGGACGCCCTGCACCTACCCCTCCTGTGGAGCTAATTCCACCGCCTGCGCCCGTCAATTAATTTGTCAGTTGTCAGTTGTTAGTTGTTAGTTGTTATTTGTTATTCCACAGCTATTAGCTACTGCCAATCGCCAACTACCAACCGCCAACTGCCAACTGCCAACTGCCAACTGCCAACTGACTTCTTTCTTCTAATCAAATGTCAGAAATTTTTGCTCAAATTACAGTCGAAGAATTAGCGCGCCAATTAGCAGAAACCAATGCTGATAAATTGCAGCTTGTAGACGTGCGAGAACCTTACGAAATTGAACTCGCGGCGCTGCCGGGATTTGTAGCTTTTCCGCTGAGCGAGTTTGCCGAATGGTCTGGTGAAATTGACGCTAGACTCGATCGCGATACAGAAACCTTAGTTCTGTGTCATCACGGAGTGCGATCGGCTCAAATGTGCCAGTGGTTGACCGATCGAGGATTTACTAACGTTAAAAATATCGTTGGCGGTATCGATGCTTATTCAATGGTAGTTGATAGAACCGTCCCCCGTTATTAACATCAAATCCAGTTCTTAACTATCCTTTTCTTCAGAGTCCGCGCGGGCGGACTTTGTAAGCTAATCCGCATTTACAGCATATTCCATGTATGTGCGGTACACACAATCTTGTAGTAAGTAAGGTGCGTCGCCACCAACAATCTGCAAGTTCCATTTAAAAGGTCGCAGATCCGCACCCTACATATTAAAATCACACAATATAAATTTAGCGGCTACTGTACTTCATCAACCACCGAATATGCTGTAAATTGAATAGTAAAATAAATCTTTCCCTTTGTGGGGAGTAGGGGTTGGGCAGGAAATCCCGCCCTCAACATACAAATTAAATGCACAACAGGTTATGTGTAGAAACGAATTATATTTCCCCGGAATTAGCTAATTAACAGTAGCCAATCCAAAATTTAAAAGCGTACTCATAGTGAGCCGATCGCGCCCCTGCCTTTTCGAGTCCTAAAGAGCTTCTTCAGCCGCCAGTAGCAGCGTTATCGAATCATTTTCCTCGCTCGGAACAACGCTGGCAATTCCCAAACTAATCGTTACCACAGAATTAGGTAGACCGTCAAGAATCTGCGGGTTAAAAACAATATTCAAAGCTTTCACTTTTGGTCTAATTTGTTCAGCAACAAGCAGAATTGCCGTCGCATCAGTTTGAGGTAAAATCACAGCAACTGGAGAGTGATTGAGACTCAAAGCAATATAAATTTATGTTGAATGAATAACAACGATGCGGAATTTTTGCCAAGTTTTGCTAGCGCGACCTGGTTCGTACCAAAAACGGATCACCGACAAAAAAAATTGAGCAATATTGGTGCGTTAAAATACTGGATTTATTTCGTTGAGCACCAAGACAATGGGAGGGAGCATCTCACTTTTGCAGGCTAGCTATAAATTGGAGTTTTGAGGCAGTAGGCAGGAGGCAGTAGGCAGGAGGAAAGAGGAAGAAGGAAGAAGCCAGAAGAAGTGTTTTTACAAATATGAGATGCTCCCCAATGGGACAAGGGGACTGTCAATTTGTTCGAGCAAATAGTTTTCAAAGTAAATAGTGCAGCTTACCTTGCTGCCCATATCTTCATCCCAGAATTCATCAATATTTGGTTCGAGTTTGAGTTGCCGAGCGACATTGACACAAAGCCAGCGCAAAAATTTATCAAAACTACCAAAAACCGCTGCGTCGGCTTGCTGAAAGTCTAAAGTTACTGTGCGGTATCCACGATCGACTGCCGCGTCAATTATCCGCAGCATCAGCGAACTTTTGCCCATTTTTTTGGGAGCTTTAATACGAACAAGGCCTCCGGGTTTGCTAATTTCTGCACAGACCAAGGCTTCGGCCCCTGAGCGATCGATATAAAATCGAGAGTCAAGCGGTATGGGGCCGCCGGGAAATTCTAGGTCTGCAACTGTTTGGATCAAGTTTGGTAATTTTTGGAGTCCTGCCATAGTCGTTCCGCAAGGCGATACCCTGACTGTATCTTACTGTGCATCAACCTTTGTCAGGTTAGGAGGTAGACGAGCGGTGTCCAAGATCGATCGACAATCCTAAAAAATCTAAGTTTTTAGGGACTTCCCGGAACTGACTTTGCTATAGTAGTGTCACTTTACCCAATCTCAAACCCTGCTTCAACACGGCTCTGCAGACCGACAAAAATTCGACGGTAGCCCAGACGCGATCTTTCTTGGCCTTTACCTGAAAAATAACTCGTTGGTCGTCGAAGTCGCGCAGGAAGAGCCGCTATCTAAGGAGAAATAATCATTGTCACGCCGCTACCTGTTTACCTCTGAATCGGTCACTGAAGGTCATCCCGATAAAATCTGCGATCAAATTTCCGATACGATTTTAGATGCCTTACTGACTGCAGACCCCAAAAGCCGCGTCGCAGCCGAAGTTGTCGTCAACACCGGCTTAATGCTGCTGACGGGCGAAATTACCACTAAAGCTCAGGTAAATTACATAGAATTAGCCCGGAAAAAAATAGCCGATATTGGCTACATCCACGCTGACAACGGCTTTTCGGCCAATAGTTGCTCAGTGTTGGTGGCTCTTGATTCTCAGTCTCCCGATATTGCTCAAGGGGTGAACACAGCCCACGAAAGCCGGGAACAATCGAGTGAAGAGGAATTAGACGCCATTGGAGCAGGCGACCAAGGTTTGATGTTCGGGTTTGCTTGCAACGAAACGCCGGAATTGATGCCTCTGCCGATTAGTTTAGCGCACCGGATTTGCCGTCAACTGGCCGCAGTCCGCAAAACCGGTCAGTTATCTTACCTGCGTCCCGACGGCAAAAGCCAAGTTACGGTGATTTACGAGGACGGCAAACCTGTTGGCATAGATACGATTTTAATTTCTACCCAGCATACCGAAACGATCGGCGACATCACAGAAACAGCCGCAGTTCAAGCCAAAATCAAAGAAGACCTTTGGACTGCAGTCGTCCAACCCGTGTTTGCCGATATTAGCGTGAAGCCGGATGCAGAAACTCGCTTCCTTGTCAACCCCACCGGCAAATTTGTGGTTGGCGGGCCTCAAGGAGATTCGGGTTTGACGGGCCGCAAAATTATTGTGGATACCTACGGCGGCTATTCCCGCCACGGTGGCGGCGCTTTTTCTGGGAAAGACCCCACCAAGGTAGACCGCAGCGCGGCTTATGCTTGTCGCTACGTTGCTAAAAATATCGTGGCGGCTGGTTTGGCCGAAAAGTGCGAAGTGCAGTTGAGTTATGCGATCGGCGTTGCGCGGCCTGTTAGCATGATGATCGAAACTTTTGGCACTGGAAAAGTTGATGACGATCGCCTTTTGGAAGTTGTGAAGCAGCATTTTGAACTGCGTCCTGCGGGAATCATTCAGGCATTTAACTTGCAGAATTTGCCTGCTGAAAGAGGCGGCCGTTTCTATCAAGATGTGGCGGCTTACGGTCACTTCGGACGCACTGATTTAGATTTGCCTTGGGAGGAAACCGATAAGGCGGAACTTTTGAAAGAAGCTTTGAGCCAGAAGTTGTCTGGAGTAGCTGGATAGTACAATTTTGGGGTGCGCGCAGCGCCCCTGATCCATAAATAATATCGGGTGCTACCAATCAATATAGGGTGCGTACTCCGCACCTTATCCATAAATAATATCGGGTGTTCTTCGACCCATCTTATCCATAAATAATATCGGGTGCTACCAATCAATAATAACGTAGCGGGTTCAGCGCCCACCTTCAAAGAAAAAAAGAATAAATAAATGCGATTTTTCACACCTTTCCAATCAGCAATTCGCAGTTTGGCCTCTTCCCTCCAACAGCGGTTGGCGACGACTGGATTTTCTGCAACCAATCCAGCAACGCTGCCAAGTTCGTTTGCGACTAACAATCCTGGTGGAATTCGCGGCGTTTGGATAACCACCACTGACTCCAAAGTTCTCACATCAAAAGAGCGAATTGCTGAGGCAATGGACTTTCTCGCCGATACGGGATTTAATACCGTTTTTCCTATAATTTGGAGCCAGGGTTATACGGCTTATCCTTCTAAAATTATGCGAGAAAAATTTGGGGTAGAAATTGACTCGCGCTATCAAGGTCGCGACATCTTAGCAGAAATATGTGTTGAGGCCAAGAGAGCTGGTTTAAAAGTGATTCCTTGGTTTGAATACGGATTTGTGAGTTCTTACAATCGCCAGGGCGGTCATTTGCTGGCGAAAAAACCTGAGTGGATCGCCCGTGATGCCAGCGGCAATTTACTTAAGAAAAATAACTTTGACTGGATGAATTCTCTTGACCCGGAAGTGCAAGACTTTGTGCTGGGGTTGATGCTGGAAGTTGCTAAGAATTATCCGGTAGACGGCGTTCAAGGAGACGATCGCATTGCGTTTCCGGTAGAAGGCGGTTACGACGAAAAAACGGTTAAACGCTATCGAGAAGAGTGCGGTAAAGCAGCACCATCGGATTGTAAAGAGCAACATTGGCTGCAGTGGCGTGCTGATATTATTACTGAGTTTGTGGCTCGTTTATACCTAGAAGTGAAAGCGATTAATCCTGATTTGTTGCTATCTATGTCGCCGAGTCCTTATGACTGGGGGCTGGCGGAATATTTGCAAGATTCTAAAGCTTGGGTTGACAAAAATTTGGTCGATCTGTTTCACCCGCAGTTTTATCGTCGCGATTTTAATGCTTACAAACAATTGGTTGATAAAATGATTGGGGGACAGCTTAGCGGGCAGCAAGTAAAGTGCGTGTCGCCCGGTATTTTGTTGACGAATCGAGGCAGCAAATATAGCATAACTCCCGAACTGTTGTTGCAAGTAATTGCTTACAACCGCTCTTGCGGCATTCAAGGAGAAGTGATGTTTTTTTACGAAGGTTTGCGAGATAACGATAACGCTTTGGCTAAGGTTTTGAAAAAAGGGCCCTATGCTCGTTGAGAGATTGTCCCGCAATCAAGCTGTTTCCGGTTTGCAGTCAACCGATTTTAGATTTTAGATTTTAGATTTTAGAATTGAAGTATTGACCCCACGGATGAATCCGGGGGCTTGTATCCTGGATGCTTGATTGTCAACCGTGCCGATCGCTATTTCCAGACAAGTTGGTATAAACTTAGGATGTGGCACCATTCTCAGTAAGCTTTTATGAACAGGCAAGATGCCTGTTCCACAAGAAAATTCACTCTTTGTGGAACAGGCATCTTGCCTGTTCCTGACAATGGTGCAAGATGTGAGGATAAAATGATATAGCAGAGCTAAGCTAGTTAAAAGCACAGCGATGCCAAGCAGCAAGCGCAACTAATTGTCAAGCCGATCGCCCAAACAAACCCGATAATTAATAATTGGGGAGTTGCAACAACAGTGGAATAAGACATATTTTAGAAGTGGGTGCAAGCTTTTTTTTAGAAGTAGCGTTTTGTAGACGCCATATTTTTTAAAGACAGTTTAAAAGAGCAATCTCAACCGCTCGCCAAAATATTAGGATAAATCAGTGACCTCAGCAGCAAGCCTCATCCAACAGCTACCCAAGCTCAGCGATGCTCAATTCCATCAAAAATATTTGAAACAAAAACAAGGGATGCACACCTTGGCGACTATATTGCCGCAAGTAGAACAGCAAAGTCTGGCTTTGCGGGCAGTAAAATTAGCTCTAAAAGTAAATTTAAAACTCGGCTCGAAGCTAGCTGGAACGGTAAAGCCAGAATTTCAAACAGCCACCATAAAATTAATCGAAAAAATCCCCACTTCGCCCCTGGTCAAAATTCAACTGCTGGCCCTAACAAGTTCTGATCGGGCAATTCCGATGCTGGTGGCCGCATTGAACCACAAAGAAAGTGCCGTGCGCCTGGAGGGGATTCGGGCGATCGGGAAAATCGGATCTGAAGCAGCAGTAATTGAATTAGCCCGATCGCTCGAATCCAAAGATTCCCAAATCCAAGCTTGGGCCGCTTGGGCTTTAGGAGAAATTGACTCGAAACCAGCCGCCGTAGCACTGCTCAAAGCCGTCAAACACCCAGAGTCCAGAGTGCGCGCCTGGGCTGTTTGGGCCTTGGGCAAAATTAACCCGAAAATAGCCGTCCCCGCGCTGCTGAAAGCCCTCAAACACCCAGACTCCGAAGTGCGCTGGCGGGCAGCAGTCAACTGCGGGAAAATCGGCGTCTCTGAGGTAGTTCCCGGCCTGCTGAATGCCCTCAGAGACGAAAATCACATCGTCCGCGCTAGGGCGGCGGCGGCTTTGGGGAAAATCGGCGATTCTGAAGCAGTACCCGGCTTAGTAGAATTGCTTCACGATGATCCCGACTCCTATGCAGTTTCTTTGAGGGCCGCCGAGGCCTTGGGACAAATCGGCACGGAAACGGCTGTGGCGGGACTGGTGCAAGCCCTCAACCATGAGGATTCAGACGTGCGCGGCAGTGCAGTTTCTGCCTTGGGGGAAATCAGCAGCGAGGTGGCTATGGTGGCCATAATCGGGTCGCTCTGGGATCGAGATATTTTCGTGCGCGGCAGGGCGGCGGTTGCCCTTGGGAACATCAATACAGAGGGAGATGCGAAATTGCCAAAAATGGTGGTCGCGGGACTGGCGAGCGCAATTGGCGACAGCGAATCTTATGTGCGGTGGAGAGTTGCTGCAGCTTTGGGGCAAATAGGGACTGAGGAAGCTGTGGCAGGTTTGGTGCGGCTGCTGGGGGACGAAAATTCTGGAGTGCGCCAAAAGGCTGTTAAATCCCTCGGTCACATTGGCTCCACGGCTGCTATTGTTGCTCTGGAAACAGCTTTAAATCCCGAATTTGCTGACGTTCGTGCGCTGGCTGCCCAATACTTGGCGGATGTCAGCACTGAGGCAGAAACAGTTGATTTTGCTCCCTCTGTTTCCCCAGATTTGTCGGGTGAAAAACTGCCAAAAATCCTGATCGCTTCGCAAGCAGAAGCCAGCGAATACATTGTTGAGCGCCCTGCGCGACGCGAGATTAAATACTTGATCTCGATCGGCAGCCCAGGCGTCCCCGAACCCAAAACTTTTGATCAAATCCCAAACCGAATGTGCATGGAGTTTAACGACCTCGACACCCCCGTTGACGACCCCGATCAAATCTTGCCTAGCCTTGAGGATGTACTGAAAATTATTGATTTCGCCCTTAAAATGTCGTCGCAGGGAGGCAGTTTGCTGATCTGCTGCCAAAGTGGGATCAGCCGTTCAACGGCCACAGCTTTGACTGTTTGTGCGGCGCTGTTGGGTCGTGGCAAAGAACGGGAAGCTTGGGCGTTAGTGCTCGCCGCCAGACCCCAAGCCAAGCCGAATCGCTGGATGGTGCACTTGGCCGATGAAGCTTTGGGTAGAGACGGTAAGCTAGCACTGGCGATCGAATTGACCACCGCCACTCCAGAACTCGCAATCGCCAAAAATTGACAGAAACCATTCAGGATACAAACCCCGGATTCATCCGTCCAGAAATAAAAAACCTGTATCCGATAAAACTTGCCCCCCGAATTTATCCGTCGGGTCAATGCTTCAATTCTAAAATCTAAAATCTAAAATCTAAAATCTAAAATCGCGCCATCGATTGACTCGCAGAAACCGGGTTTCTTTTCGCGAGCCCTACAGTTATACTCAACTAACGGCACTTCACCTCAGACTTGTCTTTGCGGGGCAACAATGCCAAAAGTCGATCGCCAGGGTGCAAAAGTTCGATCGGCTGCCGCATTTGTGACATTCTGTGCTATGAAGTTGTCGGATGCTCAACAAAAACCGTCAAGCAATCGTCGCATTGCTGGCAGCCAAAGCCCAAAGCTAAGGAATCGGGTGCATTGTCAACAGACAATATCAGCTTTGGGCGAATCACAGGCAAAACAGGTCAGAGACAATTTTCTGCCTGTAAATTTCCACGCAGGGATAATTCACTGCGGGGATAAGTTTTTATTTTTTTTGCCTGCTGCAGACTTTTACGAGTCGAAAAAGTAATTTGGCAACAGTCCTCAACAGCCTAATTATCTCTTAGACATCAACCGAATTTAAGTTTCTCCTCTGACTCGACCAGAGTTTCAGATGCTTTTTCGCAGATGTCTACGGTCAAATAGACAAGCTTTTCCGTTTGGAGAACTTAAGAGCGTGATAGATTTTAACAGAAGACAGGGGTTGCATATGTCAAAAATTAACTTGCTAAAAAAAACAGGACATGAAGCAAGTTTATCGGTTGCCGTTTGTGAAAACCAGGGGGAATTGAATTCAGACTTAGAACCATTTAACCCGTCGAATAAAAACGTGAAAACGCGAAAGGTTAACCAAACAAATACCAATTTAGGTAAACAGATGCCAGTTTTTATTGCCGAAGAAGTGGCTTCTGTAGAAACCGTAAATAAAAAAAAAGCCAAGGATAATTTGGTAGAAGAATTATCCTTAAAAATCCGCGAAAGTTTGCCATCTAAAATTGGCGGTTTGCCTATCCATAAAAAAATTGGCTACGGGTATTTGCTGGCAATAGGAATCGGATTTTTGGGTTCACTGAGCGGACTGGTGATTGCCGATTATTACCAAGGACAAGGATTAAAGCAATTCAATGATGCTCACCTACAAGCGCAATTGCTAGGCAATTTTAAAGATGCAGCGCTGGCGGCCCAATTGCAGGGTTCACAGCTAGATTCTTTTGTAGATAATTCGCTCAAGCTAAAACAGCAAGAAGAGCAGTTGGTTAAGAGTATTGTTAAGGCAAAAAATCTGCGGTTGCGTATAGAAAATTTTGCCGACAGCCAACCCGCTTGGCTGGCAGCAAAACCGGAAGTTCTCAAGCTTTTAGTGCAAGATTGCACTAAAAATTTAGAATCCTACGCCGATACTCTCAAGTCAACTTTGCAGGAAATCCAGCAATCGCAACTATCGCCTCGGGAGATAGAGTCGGCTAGAAAATTGCTCGCAATCGAAAGCGGAGAAGGTGTAAAACAGCTCAACAGCAGCCTTGAGGAATTGAGCAAAATCCTCGATATTGCCCAGCAGCAAGAGGGCCAAGGCGGTGAAGTGATGGAAGACGCCCAAGGCATGGAAAAAGCCATAATTATTTTTAGTATGCTGCTGTCGGTAGTGGTAGCTGGAATGGTGGCTTACCGGACGAGTCGGGCGATCGCTCAACCTATGATCAGCGTTACTCAGGTGGCCCAACAAGTAGCCGCTGAGTCAAATTTTGACTTGCGAGCACCCGTCACCGGACAAGGCGAAATCGGCTCTCTGGCGGCCTCTCTCAATCACCTAATCGAGCGGGTTTCGGGACATACAAAAGAATTAGAACAAGCTAAAGAAGTCGCCGTCGCAGCTAACACTGCTAAAAGCCAGTTTTTAGCAAATATGAGCCACGAATTGCGGACGCCTTTAAATGCGATTATTGGCTACAGTCAACTACTTTCAGAAGATGCCCAGGATGCGGGATTTGATGAGTTTGTACCCGACTTGCAGAAGATTGAAAAAGCAGGCGCGCATCTGCTATCTTTGATTAACGATATCCTTGATTTGTCAAAAATTGAAGCGGGGAGTATGAAACTCGAAATCCAGGAGTTTGACATCGAATCCCTGATTGACAATGTTGCGAGTGCCGCGAAACCGTTGGTAGAGAAAAATGGCAATGTTTTGGAGATTGAGTGCGATCGAACTGTGGGCATAATGCACGCAGATTTCAAAAAAGTGCGCCAGGTTTTGATACATCTGCTTAGTAATGCTGCGAAGTTCACCAAAAACGGTAGGGTGAAAGTGACTGTGAGGCGCATTGCAGGAAGTGGAAAATTGAATGCAGCAGGGCGTGAGGCGATTGACGATTCAATGGCTGCCGATGAAATTCCTTCTGGGGCGATCGCTTGTCCCCTGCTGAATGTTCAAGACACCGATTGGATTTGTTTATCGGTTAAAGATACCGGAATTGGAATGTCGGAAGAACAACAACACAAATTGTTTGAAGCTTTTGTGCAAGCTGACTCTTCAGCGGCGCGACCTTACGACGGCGCCGGATTGGGGCTGACACTTAGCCGCTACTACTGTCAGATGATGGGTGGGGAAATTTTGGTAGAAAGCGAAGAGGGAAAAGGGTCTATTTTCACTGTGCGGATACCAGCAGGAAACGGGTGATGTGATTTTGGGGCGAGAGATTTAGGGGGTAGGCAGAGGGGCGAAAATTTATGTTTCAAACCTCTGGCTTTATGTCGAAATGTTTTAGTCTTGTCAGTGAGGGCGATCGCACTTTATTAATTCTAATTGGTTATTTTGCCAATTCAAATAGCACAAACCCCTTGCTGCTGAGATCCAACCTAAATCGATTCCGATAAATTTCATATAGTGGACGCACGGGTGGTCAGAAACCGGGTTTTTTTGCCAAATACTTCGTTACAGCCGGCAAAAACCGCAAAAAACCCGGTTTCTTCGGCTTTAATGCGTCCACTCAACTTTTCTCCTGCTTGTCATCCGATGGCTGGGGCTGTTGTTTCATTTCCTTTTGCCGTTCTCTGGCTGCTTGCTCCAAAATGAATGCTGACAAGCTGCTGACTGAACGGCGTTCTTGACTTGCCCACTCTTCAAGGATGTCATGGATTCCATCAGCCAAATAAGTGGTTAAGCGTTTGGTCATCAGAGGCTCAGTATTTTCTTGTCTACGGTAATCGTCATTGTGCTGTATCTGCGCTATCTTGTCGAGTTCACGTCATTTTCGACACACATATGTAACGTTTAAGTGGTATAATCTTAGAGAGTCAAAAGCCAGCGCTGAACTTTTGCAGGGCCCGCGCTGGCTAATGGTTCCCCAAATACAAGGAGACAATCCACATAAAAGGAGACTATTACTATGGTAAAGCCTGTGAGCGACGGCAGCGAATATAACCGCGGCTATCAACAAGCTTTGAATGATTTTGGCATTATGCAACTGCTGTCGGGTATCCGCAGCTACTCTGATGAGGATTTTGATGCCGATCGCGCGCGCATGACTGGGCCAGAGATCGAAAGCTTTGCGGTGTTTCTGATTCTGCGCGTCGGGGCGACTCTCAAAGGTAGTACGATCGCCCGCTACCTCAACACTCTGAGAAAAGCAAATTCTCCGACGATCGCCGATCGCCCCGCGATCGAACTCAACTCAAATTCGATCTCGAAAACACCTGAAAAGTCAAAGGGGGGCGAGATCAATTGTTGGGCGATCGTCCGAATTTTACCGAATGCTGAGCACTATACAATTGCGCGTTTTGTCAATCGCCAAGATGCGGACGATCGGCGGAGGGCTTTGTGTCGGTTTATTCCAGGGGGTGTGTTTGAAGTTGTTATGTGCGATCGTACCTAATCAATATACCTCTCCAATAATTATTGTGGAACAGGCCGGAAAGCCTGTTCAAGACTGGCTTTTCTGGAGAGCTCTAATCAACAAAAATGACGGTGACAATTGTAGCGACTCCGCATTAAGTCCGTCGGGGGTTAAAAACCCCCGCCTCATAGCGAAAGTCCTCGCTTCCGAGGACTGAAGAGGAGAGTTAAGATTTGTGCGCGGGGGGCTAGAAACCGGGTTTTTTACGACAATATTCGTTGCAGTCGGCAGATTCGATAAAAACCCGGTTTCTTTGGTGGGAGCGCGTAATTTCTGTCTGTTTCAATTCATACCTTGCATCATTCTCGATCGATCTTGCAGTCCTCGGAAGCGAGGACTTTCGCTATGAGGCAGGGAATTAATTCCCTGCCAGACTGCGGGAGGAGCCAGACTTTTGCAAAAAGCCCGATCGCTCCTAGTTCGCTTCTACTACAATTAAAAAGCAAACTCTCTTTACTAAAACCGATGGAAACCATCAATCTTCAATAATAAGTCCGCAACTTAATCGATCGACTGCCTGAAAAATTTACTTTGTCTGACCTAATATCGGCAATTTATCTCAGACAAAAAATGCAATCTAAACAAAGTAAAATCAAAGATATCAAACCAGGAATAGAACCAGAAACTGTCTATAAAATTGAATAATACTCACCTAAATACAGCAGCTTTGGCAGCGACAAAGGACTAATTACAATTTCTGATGATTTTGACGAACCGTTGGAATTCTTGCCATCACCGTTGGTCGATCGCTTGAAAAAGCTAAAGAATTGACTAAAGTCTTTGCTGAAATAGATGAAATTATTGCGAAAATTGAAAAAGAACGTCAGACTGATGAACCTCATAGCTTTAAATCATGACTTTTATGAATACAGCTTCTGAATAATATGAATTGACATAACAGCAACTTGGTTATTTAATTATAACAATTATTTTGGCAATATCAAAGCATTCAAGAACAGCAAGTAAAAGTATAATACGCCTAAGTCCAAATTCAGATGCCTATTCTATTAATCGTCAGTGGTAAATCATGAAAAGAATGAAACGAATTATTAGCAGTGTTTTGGTTTTGGGTGTGTGTCTGACTCCTCTGACTCTGCCGGTGATGGTGCAACCGAGTTGGGCGCAAAGTCAAAATTCACAGCTTGAAAAATTAAAGCAACTCATAGAGCAAGCAAGGCAACAGCAACCGCGACAAGCAATAGAAACATGGCAGCAGGTTTTAGCCACTGCACGACAATTTAAAGAGAGACAACATGAAGCTCTAGCACTCAATAATATTGGTGCAATGTACGCCGGTATAGGACAAGTGCAAGAAGCATTGAAATACTACAAACAAGCTTTATCAATTTGGTGGGAAGTGGGCGATCTCAACTCGGAAGCTATTACTTTGAATAATATTGGTGAACTTTACAAAAGCATTGGACAACTGCAAGAAGCATTGAAATACTTGAAGCAAGCTTTCGCAATTTTGTGGGCAGTAAACTATCGGGCGATTGAAGCTCGTACTTTGACTAATATTGGTACAGTGTACAAAACGATCTCGCAACCGCAATCAGCGTTGAAATATTTTAACCAAGCTTTACCAATCTGGCGGCAAGTGGGCGATCGCAACGGCGAAGCTGTTACTTTGAGTAATATTGGTGGAACATACCACAGTATTGGAAAACCGCAAGAAGCATTGAAATACTATAACCAAGCTTTACCAATCTGGCGGAAAATGGGCGATCGCGCGGGGGAAGCTACTACTTTGAATAATATGGGTTTAGTGTACCACAGTATTGGACAGCCGCAATCAGCATTAAAATACTATAACCAAATTTTACCAATTAGGCAGTCAGTGGGCGATCGCAAGGGGGAAGCTACTACTTTGACTAATATTGGTGGAGTATACAGCACCATTGGAGAACCGCAATCAGCATTAAAATACTATAACCGATCTTTACCTATTTGGCAGAAGCTGGGCGATCGCAATGGGGAAGCTCGTACTTTGAATAATATAGGTGGAGTGTACCTCAGCATTGGACAACCAGAAGAAGCATTAAAATACTATAACCAAGCTTTACCAATTTTGCTGGCTGTGGGCGATCGGATGATAGAAGCTCGTACTTTGAATAATATAGGTGGAGTGTACGCCAACATTGGACAACCGCAATCAGCATTGAAATACTATAACCAAGCTTTACCAATTCTGCAGGAAGTGGGCGATCGGATGATAGAAGCTACTACATTGAATAATATAGGTGGAGTGTACCTCAGCATTGGACAACCGCAATCAGCATTGAAATACTATAACCAAGCTTTACCAATTAAACGGGAAGTGAACGATCGTGCGGGGGAAGCTACTACATTGAATAATATTGGTGCAGTATACGCCAACATTGGACAACCACAGGAAGCGTTAAAATACTATAACCAAGCCGTACCAATTCTGCTGCAAGTTGGCGATCGCAATGGGGAATCTACTACATTGAATAATATAGGTAGAGTGTACCTCAGAATTGGACAACCGCAATCAGCATTGAAATACTATAACCAAGCTTTACCAATTAAACGGGAAGTGGACGATCGTGCGGGGGAAGCTACTACATTGAATAATATTGGTGGAGTGTACCACAGTATTGGACAACCAGAAGAAGCATTAAAATACTATAACCAAGCTTTACTAATTAAACGGGAAGTGGGCGATCGGATGATGGAAGCTACTATTTTGAGTAATATTGGTGCAGTTTATCAAGATACGATGCAACCAACTCAAGCGATCGAAAATTTTCAGCAATCTGTCCAAATTACCTTAAAAATACGAAAGGGTTTACAGCGAGAAAACCGCCAAAAGTTTTTAGAAGGTGAAAGAGGAAGCGCCGTTGCACTTGTTGACATCCTCATCGATCAAAACCAAGCCGATCGCGCTTTTCAATGGGTGAACATCGCCACCACCGCCGATCTCGCCGACTACACCCGCTTAATTGACGCCAAAGTAGCCAACCTCCAAGCACAAAAAGCCATTGACGAGTGGAATCAAAAAAATCAACAACTCCAAACGCTTCGCCGCCAACTCGAAGACAATTTCTCCGAAAATCTCTCCCGACAAATGCGAGAATTAGAAACAGAAGTCAACCGCCAAGCAGAACAAATTTCCCGCAGTTTCCCAGAAGTCGCCGAACTATTTGAAACCACACCCAAAGACATCGCCCAACTGAAAGCAAATATCGCGCCAGATACCGCTGTCATTCAACCCGTCTTGCTGACAAATATCTCAGGTGTCCCCAATACCGTCGCCCTATTTGTCTTGACAAAAGACAGTTTAAGTGTTAAAAAAGTTCCGATCGCTCCCGAAGAATTCGACAATCTCCTCACTCAATACCGCAAAGAAGTGCAAGATATTGGCGAAACAAACTTCACCGTAACAGGCAGCAAACTTTACGAAATCCTGATTCGTCCGATCGAAGACCAAATTAAAGCTATTTCCCCCAAACAATTGAGCATCATCGCCACGGAAAAACTACGCTACATCCCCTTTGAAACCCTGTATGACAAACAAACAAATGAATTCCTCATCCAGAAATATCCCGTCAACTATCTCACCCGCATTTCCACCAGAACAATTCCCGATTCAACTTCAAAAGGTGGAGTCTTAGCATTAGGAAATCCCGTCCCTCGTCCACCCCAAAATCTACCCGGTTCCGAAGCAGAAGTCAGAAATATCGCTCAATTATTGTCAGGAAGTTCAGCTTATATCGGCAATGACGCCACCCTCGATCGATTCAAAACTCAAGCGCCCCGCTTTCCCTTTTTACACCTCGCAACTCACGGCTGTTTCCAACCGGGAGGCTGTCAAAATTTGGGCATGGAGGAAAATACATTGCTGTTTGCTGACAGTCAATTCAATATTCGCGATGCCGCGTTATTAGGATTGCGAAACACCAGACTCATCACTTTAAGTGCTTGTGAAACTGCCATACAAGCGAATTCCAACGGTGAAGAAATATCGGGAATGGCCTATATATTTGAGCGTGCCGGCGCGCAAGCTGTGATGGCGAGTTTGTGGAGTGTTGATGATTCCGCTACTAAAGATTTGATGGTTGAATTTTATCAAAATATCAATAAAGGGATGAGTAAAAATGATGCTTTGCGGCAAGCTAAGTTGAGTCAAATTGAGCGGCATCCGTTTTATTGGTCGCCGTTTATTTTAATTGGGGATGCGCGGTAGTTATAGAAGTTGACAATTGATAGTTGACAGTTGATAGTAGCTGTAGGGTGTGTCGCTATTAAAAATCCCAAATGAAAAATGGACAATTTCATAGCGACGCACCTTATAATATTCGTTGAATTGCACGCGATCGCATTCTGTCGTTGGGTGGGGCGGGTTTATGTAGATTGTTTGTGGGAATTATAAATTGTTGGTGAACCCGCCCCTACAAGCCCCCACAAAGCCAATCCACCACCCCTTCCCCTAGCCGCAATTATCCCATCTTCTACCAGAAAATATGCAAAAAATGCCTGCTTCCCCACACTCAAACTAAAAAATTCCGCCTCCCGCGCTTCTCCGCCGCGAATAAATCCTTGATACACAGTTTTACCCAACACTTTCACAGTAATTCTGGTAAAATCAAAAGCTAAAATATTATTAGGCAAAAACTTAGTCGGCCCGGAAAGAGTTAGTACGATCGCCCCAACTTGCACCGAATTCTCCACCCTGCCGGTTTCGCGATTCTCTTCCCCTTCAGCAACAGGTTCAGCCGAATAAGCAATTTGAATTTTCGCAATCCACTCAGGGATATAACGTCCCGCACCCAACACAATCCCCGCTTTTTGTCGAGTCTTTTTCGTGCCGGTGATAAGGCAGAGTTGCCAGTTGCCGATTAATTGCTCGAAAGAATAGCGAATTTTGGTTTTTTTCGCGCTTTTCTCAGCTTCTAGGAGGGCGGCCACTACGGCGTTGGAAGATGGTTTAGAATTAGATTTAGCGGCTTGTTCTAGAATAGATATATTTTCCATTTAATATACAAACCAGTTTTATTGTTGGTAACAGAGATAATATTAGCTGATGTAGCGGAGAAAAACATGGTTGCGATCGCCCCCACAGACACAGAAATCATCGTCATCGGCAGCGGAATCGGCGGATTGACTTGCGCTGCAATGCTCGCCCGCTATGGCTTTGAGGTTGTGGTTTGCGAAAGCCATTCGATCGCGGGCGGCGCCGCACACGGTTTTGAACGCGACGGATTTAGCTTCGACTCCGGGCCCTCCCTTTACTCAGGATTATCCTACAGCCCGTCTGCCAATCCGCTGCGGCAAGTTTTGGATGCCATCGGCGAAAAACTCCCCTGCATCACCTACGATACCTGGGGTTGCTGTTTGCCAGAAGGCGATTTCGACACATCCGTTGGTGCGAGTCAATTTGGCGAAGTGCTCGCACAACTGCGCGGCGCGGCAGCAGTCGCCGAATGGCGGCAACTCCAGCGCATCATGGAGCCCTACGCCAAAGCTGCCACAGCCTTGCCCTCCCTGGCTTTGCGCTTCGATTTGGGCGCTGTTTTTTCCCTCGGCCAATTTGCGCCGGCTTTCCTGAAAAGTGCTGGCGACGCGATCGCACTTGCAGGCCCTTTCAGCAAAATAATGGACAAAAATGTCAAAGATCCCTTTGTCCGAAATTGGCTGAATTTGTTGTGTTTCCTGCTGTCTGGACTTCCCGCCGACGGAACGATCGCAGCCGAAGTCGCTTTCATGTTCGCCGACTGGTACCGCCCCAATGCAGTTTTGGACTATCCGATCGGCGGTAGTGCAGCTTTGGTAAATGCCCTGGTACGCGGTTTAGAGCGCCACGGAGGGCAGTTGCTGCTAAATTCCCACGTTGCAGAAGTTTTGATCGAAAACAACCGGGCTGCGGGCGTGCGGCTGCGATCGGGGAAAATAATTCGATCGCACAAAGCCGTCGTCTCCAACGCTTCCGTTTGGGATACCCTGAAACTGTTGCCTGAAACCTCAGTCCCGCAAAGGTTTCGGCAACAGAGGCAGGCGACGCCAGAGTGCGACAGCTTCATGCACCTGCATCTGGGAATTGATGCTGCCGGAGTGCGATCGGACTTGGCTTGTCACTACATCTTCGTCAAAGACTGGGAAATGGGCGTTTCGGCCCCTCAGAACGTCGTTCTCGTCTCGATTCCCTCCCTCCTCGACCCCGGCCTCGCGCCTCCGGGAAAGCACGTCATTCACGCATATACCCCCGGAAACGAGCCTTACGATTTGTGGCAAAAGCTTGATCGCACCAGCGAAGAGTACAAACTGCAAAAACAAGCGCGCGCCGAGGTAATGTGGGAAGCCTTAGAGAGAATTATCCCGAATATTCGATCGCGCACAGAATTCACCTTAGTTGGGACACCCCTAACCCACGAACGGTTTTTGCGCCGCCATCGCGGTTCCTACGGGCCCGGAATTCGGGCGGGTAGCGGCTTGTTTCCCGGCCCGACAACACCTTTAGCGGGGCTGTTTTGCTGCGGAGATTCGACATTTCCGGGAATTGGTTTGCCGGCGGTTGCTGCTAGCGGGGCGATCGCAGCCAATACGATCGCACCTTTGGACAAACATTTGCAATTGATTCGGGAAGTTATTAGTTAGTTGTTATTAGATATCTCCCATAATTATTGTGGAACAGGCATCCTGCCTGTTCAAAACCTGCTTTTTAGGAGATGTCTATTAGTTATTTGTTATTTGTTATTTGTTAACGGGATTATTGAAGGGCTTTCCTAGCGAAGGATGCGAACCCAAGAGTAAACAATAATTTGATATTAGTTAGTAAAATGTGACCGATATCTGTCAGCATATAAATAGATAGTTCGATCGCAAAGAGGCCACCGTGCAACCCGTAGACTTTACAACTTTAACCGCAGCTTGCAGCGAACTGCGAGCCCAATGGCTGCCAGCGCGCTTAGAACAAGTCTACCAGCGCGATCGATTTACCGTGTCCCTAGCCCTCCGCACCATGAAAGGGCGCGGCTGGATTGACCTTTCCTGGCATCCTGTGGCCGCCCGCATCTGCGTCGGCGACCCCCCGCCCCGCATTCCCGACACCTTCACCTTCAGCGAACAACTGCGGCATCAACTCAGCGGTTTAGCCTTAGTTTCCATCGCCCCTGTTTCCTCCTGGGAAAGAGTCATCGACTTGCAATTCGCCAAACGCCCCGGCGAACCAGCCCTCTGGCATCTCTACGCCGAAATCATGGGCAAATACAGCAACGTCATCCTCACCGCCCAAGACAACCTCGTTGTCACCTGCGCCCACCAAGTCAGCGCCAAACAGTCCACAGTCCGTCCCATCCAAACCGGGCAACCCTACGAAATGCCCCCGTCTTTGACCGACGCAGTGCCGAGTCTGACCGAATCTCAAAACCGCTGGCAATCACGAATTAGCCTGGTTCCTGGGCAATTAAAGGGCAATCTGTTGAAGAATTACCGAGGGATGAGTAAAGCCTTAGTTTTGTCAATGATTCGATCGGCTTCTTTAGACCCCGAACAATCCACCGACAGCCTCAATCCCGACGACTGGCAGCAACTATTCCAACGCTGGCTATACTGGCTGCAATGCCTAGAAAACTCCAAATTTCACCCAAGTTTTACCCCCGAAGGCTACACCGTCATCGATTGGCCCGCACCAGAAAATCACAATGTAGGGGCGGTGCCCCCGTGCCCGCCCTCTGATTCTTCTTCGGTTCAAGAATTACTTAACAGCTACTACACAGGCGAAATCAATCAAGAAGTATTCGCGCAACTGCGGCATCAGCTTACCCAAAAACTCAACAACGTCCTAGCCAAACTGCGCCTCAAAGCCAACACATTTAAAGAACGTTTACAGCAATCAGCAGACGCCGACACCCACAAATCCCAAGCCGATTTGCTGATGGCAAATTTGCAGCATTGGGAACCGGGAATGAAATCAATTTCTCTCCCCGACTTTGAAACCGAGAAACCAGTGATCATTTCCTTAAACCCGGAAAAAAACGCCGTTCAAAACGCTCAAGCCCTCTACAAAAAACACCAAAAACTTAAAAGAGCTCGGATTGCAGTAGAACCATTGTTAGCCGCCGTACAGGAAGAAATCGACTATTTAGAACAAGTTGAAGCCGCACTTTCGGTATTGGAAACCTACCGCAACACCCAAGATTTGCAAACCCTCGCCGAAATCCGCGAAGAACTGATCCAGCAAAAATATCTAGACGTACCAGATTACCGCAGTACGGACAAAAATGCTGCGATCGAATTTCACCGCTACCAAACCCCCAGCGGCTTTGAATTATTAATCGGGCGCAACAACCGCCAAAACGACCAACTCACTTTTCGCACCGCCAACGACTACGACTTATGGTTCCACACCCTAGAGATTCCCGGAAGCCACGCCTTGCTGCGTCTCACACCCGGTACTGTGGCTGAAGAAACCGATTTGCAATTTGCAGCCGACATGACTGCTTACTACAGTCGCGCGCGCCACAGCGAACAAGTCCCCGTAGTTTATACAGAACCGAAATATGTATACAAGCCGAAAGGTGCTAAACCGGGTATGGTTGTATACAAGCAGGAGCGAATTGTCTGGGGTAGACCGCAGCAAGCCCCGGCTTGATTTATACAAAGTGAGTGAGTAATAGGGTTGAGCAGCGTTTTTAGGCAAAATAACAGGTTTGGTAGCCAGAAAACTACACGAAAACCGGGTTTTTGAAGCCTTCTTACTTTATACAAAGTAAGAAAAAGTGCGATGCCCCTAACAATTAATATTCCACTGTAATGTAAAGTTTTATTACAAAAAATTAAATTTTGTTGTTTAAATACCACTTAAGAGAGATGATATTTGTTTGAGAACCATTTGCAAAGAAACGTGCAACTTGGGTTTCCTCACTGTGAGAAAAACACTGTGGGAACACAACGGATTTAACTATTTGTGCAGACCAGCTTTAGCTAAAGCTGGTCGTTTTTGTTGAAACATTAAACCCGCTCTTAGGATCGCGAATTAAATAACTTACAATTTTAATTGTTATTGTGGGATGGGCGTCCCGCCCGTCCAAAAAGGACGGGCGGGACGCCCATCCCACTTTCAAGAGTGGAAGTTATTTAATTCTCATTCCTTAGAAAGTAAACGTCGTTCTAACAACCCCAATCACCAAATCAGAATTATTCTTATTGTGGTCAGGAGCAGTCAGCCAAATCAAACCAGGAGTGATAGAAATATTGTCGCTCAACTTAAACTGATAGAAACCTTCAACGTGCAGCGAAGTATCCTTATCTTCCGGCAAAGTCCGATTAGTAGAACTCGTCACCCGCGGCTCCATGCCTACGATAATCCCCGCCACATTTCCTTCTTTCAACAAATCAGGAAAAGCCAAAGTAACTGCCCAGTTCCAAATTTTTTGATCGCCCCGCTGCACAGAACCCGTAGGAGTACCCAAGTTGGATAAAATGCGCTGATTAGTGTAACCAGCCCAACCGCCAATTGCAAATCTCCGGTTCAACTGCCACGAAGCTTGCGCGCCGTAGGAATTGCTAGAAACTGGCACATTGCTATCGCTGTCGAACCCGAAGGAACCGAGACGCTGCGGAAAATTAGAAGCATTGCTGCCGGTATTGGTAATTAAGTTGTAGGAATTAACGTAAGTTAAACCTAAAGCCATGCTGTCGCTCGGTTTGAAAGTCAACTGAGCCAAACCGCCGTAAGAACCGTTGAACAAACCGTTACCCCGCGTCGGGTTCGCGGGGTCGCCGGCCAAATACCCCAAACTAAGCTCTAATTTTTCCCCAAACTGATGCCGCAGAGCGAGGCCAGTACCACCAAGCAAATAGTAAATCGGGTTGCGAGTACCGAAGTTAGAAAGAGCGCCGTAGCTGCCGTCTCCGTCAAAGTAAGGGTTGACAGTGTTAACAAAATCATCAGCAGCGCCGGCATTAGCTTCGAGAATTACAGTCGTGCTTTTGCCTAGAGGGAATTGGTAAAGCAGCGCATCTAAAGCTACTATATTGTTAGCCTCGCCAAAAGGCCCGACATTAAACCGCAATTCCCCTTCAGCAGTTTTCGTATTTTCCGTAGAAAACGCACCCAAATTTAAAACTTGCAATCGAGTTCTCAGCAAATCTTCTCCTGAGAAACTCGTGTCGAAATTGATACGAACCCTGCTACCAAAAGCCGTGGTTTGATCAGCTTCGCGACCCTCGGCATCATCTCCCCTGGCGATACCGGCCAAACCAAATATCACTTCGCCGTTGAGTTTAGTCGTAGTTGAAAACTGATTTGCTTCTAATTCAGAGGCGCGCGCTTCCAAAGCATCGACGCGGCCGCGCAAAGTTGCCAATTCCGCCGCAAATTCTTCTTGCAACCTTTGCACAGAAGCCAAATCTTCTCGCGTCGCCAGATTTCTGGAACCGCCTTGAATCAGCTCGCTAACTTTATCCAAACACGCATTTAAACCTGCTGCAAACTCGTAGCGAGTCATCGCCCGGTTGCCGCGAAAAGTGCCGTCAGGATAGCCAGCTATGCACCCGTAGCGCTCTACTAGAGACTGCAAAGCTTGGAACGCCCAATCGGTGGGTCGAACGTCGGAAAGTTGAGAAACTGAGGTTACTTGGCCAGCCGCATCTTCGCTGCTACTGTCTTCGGCGCTGTATTGGTTGATTTGTTCTAAAACATTTGACTGTGCTGGAGGTTGGGCACTTGGATTTGGCGATTGGGAAATCTGCTCTGGGGCGCTTAAATTAGCCGGTGCAACGGCGGGTTGCGTTTCGCTTAAGTTTGCGGGCGCTACTGCGGGAATTTGCTCCGCGACAGGTTGTTCGGGACTTAAAGTTGCGGGCGCTACTGCGGGTTTGGTTTCGCCTAAATCTGCAGCTGCAACTTCCGGTGCTTTTGCTTGTTCGGCAACTGGGGCAATCGGCTCGTTAGCGTTAGCCAAGCGATCCGAAGGAAAGCCCTCGTAGATGTTCGCACTTTCTTTCTCAATAGTCTCAACAGTCAAGTTGCTAGCTAGCGACGCTGGTTCGGCTGTCTCAGGCTTTGCCGTCTCAGACTTTGACGCCTCGGTTACAGCACCTGCTAATGGCAATTGATCAGCTTGATCTGTGGTGGCAATTTCTACAGGTTTCTCTGCTGCTAGCGCCGTCGAAGATACGACTAAACTTGCTGCCAATACAGCGGGACTAATTAAAAGTCCCTTCCACAAAAATTTGGACATTTTTTCCTCACACCACATTGAGCCGATCGCCCGTTCCGAAGATTTAGGCGCCAGCAAATCACCTTCAATATTCTGCCTAATAGTATTTCTTGTCAACAATCGGGGAAATCACTGCCGAAAAGTGCAGTTTTGCTGTGGCTGATTTGACAAAAACCCCGTTTATTCCCAAAATCCTTGGTTTGACTCACCGAAGAGCACCATTCTCAAGAACAGGCAAGATGCCTGTTCCACAAAGAGGGAATTTTCTTGTGGAACAGGCCGAAAAGCCTGTTCCTAAACAAGTAATTGAGAATGGCGCAACATCTCAGTTTGAAGATACCTACCTAGAAACCTGGTTGATGGCCCGATATTGCGTAAGTGAGCCCTCAGTAAGATTAATATTGACAGAAATGGCGCTAACACATCGTTCGATCGGCTACAAATACAAGTGAAAAAACTCAAATACGCCCTAGTTCACGAATGGTTGACGCCCTTAGCTACTGGCGGTTCAGAACTCGTAGTACAGGAAATCCTCAAACACGTAGACGAGGCAGATATCTATGCCCTCATCGACTTTGAATCAGCCAATCCCGAAAGCTATCTTTTCGGGCGACAGATTGGCACAACTTTTTTGCAGCAGTTTCCCAATGCCCGCAGCGGTGTCCAAAAATATCTGCCGTTTCTGCCGATCGCGATCGAACAACTAGATCTGCGAGAATACGACATCATCCTCTCCTCATCCCATGCCGTCGCCAAAGGCATCCTCAGCAGTCCCCA
The DNA here is from genome assembly GCF_036700545.1 of Microcoleus sp. SVA1B4. Taxonomy (NCBI): domain Bacteria; kingdom Bacillati; phylum Cyanobacteriota; class Cyanophyceae; order Oscillatoriales; family Microcoleaceae; genus Microcoleus; species Microcoleus sp. SVA1B4. The sequence goes on along the minus strand of NZ_JAUBPB010000005.1, from coordinate 64,912 downwards.
GCAAATGCACGTCTGCTACTGCCACACGCCCATGCGCTACGCTTGGGACTTAACTTTTGACTATTTGCGTAGCAGCAAAGCCGGACGGGGCATCCAGGGTCTGCTGACGCGATATTTGTTGCATCGACTGCGGCAGTGGGACGTAATTTCCGCCAATCGCGTTGATTATTTCATCGCTAACTCTCAACACACGGCGCGCCGAATTTGGCGCTGCTATCGGCGGCGGGCCCAGGTGATTTATCCGCCGGTAAATATCGAGCGATTTTCCTTGATGCGGCAAAAACAAGACTTTTACGTCACGGTTTGTCGGTTGGTAAGTTACAAAAACGTAAGTGCGATCGTCCAAGCATTCAATCAACTAGGGCATACTCTCATTGTCATCGGCACCGGGCCAGAATTAGAAATGATTCGGCAAATCGCCAAACCCAACGTGCAAGTGCTCGGCTGGCAGCCCGCCTCCATCGTTGAAAAGTACATGGCAGAGGCGAAAGCCTTTGTCTATGCAGCTTGCGAAGATTTTGGCATAGCTTTGGTAGAGGCTCAAGCTTGCGGAACACCGGTAATTTCCTATGCAGCAGGGGGCGCTTTGGAGACAGTGCTCGACATTCGCCAACACCCAGAGACTGGGACTGGTTTATTTTTTTCCTCCCAAACCCCAGCAGCATTAGTCGAAGCTGTCGAGGAATTTGAGCAGTTGCAAGGCAAATTTGAGCCAGAAATCAGCAGGTTGCGCGCTGAACATTTTGCCCCCGATGTCTTTGGGCAGCGCTATCTAGCTTTTGTGGAAGGCTGCTATCAGGAATTTCAATCCCGTGATTTTACCGAGTCTGGGGCTTGAGAGTGCCAGAGCCCGATAGCGGGACAATCTTCCTTCTGCCTTTGTATAAGTGCCTTCAGAAGACCTCTGCATCAGTGCCTTGTGCCTTCTTCCTGGTGCGTTGAGAAGCCATCTTCCTTCTTCGTTCTGCCTTTTGAAGCCTTCTGAAGGCAGAAAATTGAGTATTGGCAACATAATTGAGAGAACAAAGCGTCTTGAGGCTTTATGATCAGGACTGTGTGTGGTGTGAAGTGAAGGAGTAAGATGACTGCCGACAGCCAACTAATCTCCGGCAAGGTAATTCGAGCGATCGCAAGACGCGGTTTTGGGTCTGTCCTGCAAGGAGATAGACGCATAAGTCGTTCTCTACAGAGCCTCGACGGAGAACTTTTCAAGCGGTTATTTGACATCCTGTTTTCCTTATCGGTTCTGATCCTGTTTGCTCCGGTTTACCTGCTTTTGGCTTTCTTAATCGCCTTAAGCTCGCCCGGTCCTATTTTTTACGTACAGGAACGAGTAGGCAAAAACCGTAAAAGGTTTTATTGCCTTAAATTCAGAACGATGGTGGAAAATGCGGACGATATATTGCTAGAAATCATGGAAAATTCTCCGCATTTGCGTCAAGAGTTTGAGGACAATTTCAAGCTGAAACAAGACCCTCGAATTACCTGGATTGGAAGATTTTTACGAATGACCAGTTTAGACGAGTTTCCCCAGTTTTGGAATGTTTTAAAAGGAGATATGAGCGTCGTTGGGCCCAGACCTTTAGTTGAAGAAGAACTGCCGAGATACGGCAATCACATCAACAAAATTCTCACCATAAGACCTGGAATTACAGGATTGTGGCAAGTTTCCGGTCGCAACGACATTCCCTATCCCCGCCGAGTCCAAATCGACCTCTATTACGCAAATGACAAAAACCTTTGGATGGATATGTGGATTGTTTTCAAAACAATTGGAGTTGTGATTTTTCCCAAAAATAACGGCGCATACTAATTTTTGTCCGCAGTCAGCAATCGGTAGTTAGTTTTATTTGTTACTGACCACTGATGCTGACTACTGACAGTCAGCGACAAACTCTTTGTCAAAACTAAACAGTTCCGGGATGCCGATCGCAGAATTGTCAGCTTAACTAAAGGGGCAAATACTTAAATAAACCTACCTCTTATTCATCTAGAAATATCAGTTATTCTAGATAGACTACTTTAGGTTTAGGTGTTAAACTTAACTCTATAACCTTTGGCTTAAGGGGGATAGCCTACTTATCTTGGGATAGCCCACTACCCAACAGCGTAGGAAGTAAACTTCAACGGGCTTTAGGTAACTAAAGTTAAGTTTGAGTAAGTTTTATAAAGCAGTTTGAGAATACGGCCGGCAGGGAGCAACAGCCTCTGCCAAAAAATTTATTGTAAATTAACACAGCCTGTCAAAGGAAAATCAGATGACGCAACGTAAGCGAGCGCTAATAACAGGTATTACAGGTCAAGACGGCTCCTACTTGAGCGAATTACTGTTAGAGAAAGGATATGAAGTTCACGGCATTATCCGGCGCAGTTCTAGTTTCAATACCGATCGAATTGACCACATCTATGTCGATCCTCACAGCGAAGGTGCGCGCCTGTTTCTACACTACGGCGACTTGACGGACGGCACCACTCTCCGCCGGATATTGGAAGAAGTTCAGCCGGTAGAAATTTATAACTTAGGCGCTCAATCTCACGTTCGAGTCAGTTTTGACTCGCCGGAATATACGGTTGACACCGTAGGGATGGGAGTATTGCGGCTGCTAGAAGCAATTCGGGACTATCAGCACCGCACCGGCATAGAAGTGCGGTTCTATCAAGCAGGTTCTTCGGAAATGTTTGGTTTGGTACAAGAAGTTCCGCAGAAGGAAACAACTCCTTTTTATCCCAGAAGTCCTTACGCCTGCGCCAAAGTTTACGGGCACTGGCAAACAATAAATTATCGCGAATCTTACGGACTTTTTGCCTGCAACGGCATCTTGTTCAATCACGAATCTCCCCGCCGTGGCGAAACTTTTGTAACTCGCAAAATTACTCGCGCCGTTGCCAGAATAGTCGCCGGCAAGCAGAAAAAGATTTACTTGGGCAATCTCGATTCTAAGCGGGATTGGGGCTATGCTAAAGACTACGTGCGGGCGATGTGGCTGATGCTGCAACAAGACAAGCCTGACGATTATGTCATTGCTACCAACGAGACCCATTCCATTAAGGAATTTCTCGATTTGGCTTTTACTTACGTCAATTTAGATTGGCAAAAATATGTGGAGTTTGACGAACGCTACTTGCGGCCTGCAGAAGTCGAACTTTTGATTGGCGATTCGACTAAGGCGCGCCAGCAATTAAATTGGGAACCTTCTGTAACTTTTCAGGAGTTAGTACATTTAATGGTAGATGCTGACATGAAAGCTTTAGAGGAGCAAGGTCGAGGTTCGGGCAACGGATTTGATTAAGCTGCTACATCAAGCCGTCAGTGCGAACAATTTGTAGGGGTAGGGCCCCGTGTCTACCCCTTTGGCGAAAGGCGCGCACCGGAGGATTGCCCCTGCACACACTTCACAACTGATCAGAGGATGGTTACAGCTATTAGTGCGATCGGCATTCAAAGAACCAGCTTAATTGCTCGCCAAATTTTCGGCTGTGCGGGCTAAAAAAAACATTAAAATGATAGTTGAGGAGTCGCGACCCGTATATCTAACTTTCGGGTGTGCACGGCGCAAATTGTCCCTATCGGGTGCAGCTAAAACAAATTTGTGGGCAACCTCATCCTGTAGCTGAAAGCTTTTTTTGCTAAAGCAACAATTTTAGAATTGAAATTGTCGATCGACCTTTATTCAAAATCCCGAGGCTAAAATTATGACCAGCTTGGATTTAAGCAACAAACGCATTCTAGTCACGGGCGGCGCCGGTTTCTTGGGCCGTCAGGTAATCGACCAGCTAGTGAAAGCAGGGGCCGATGCTGATAAAATTTCTGTAAGTCGATCGCGCGACTGCGACCTCCGCGTCATGGAAAACTGCAAGCGCGCCGCCGACCAACAAGATATCATCATTCACCTCGCCGCCCACGTCGGCGGCATCGGTTTAAACCTAGTCAAACCCGCTGAATTATTTTACGACAATTTGATGATGGGCGCGCAACTAATCCACGCCGCCTACGAAGCAGGAGTCGAAAAATTTGTCTGCGTCGGCACGATTTGCGCTTATCCCAACTTGACCCCAGTTCCTTTCAAAGAAGATGACCTGTGGAACGGCTATCCAGAGGTCACTAACGCACCTTACGGAATTGCCAAAAAAGCCTTATTAGTGCAACTGCAATCCTACCGCCAGCAGTACGGATTCAACGGTATCTACTTGCTACCAGTAAATCTGTACGGCCCGGAAGATAACTTTGACCCGAAAAGTTCCCACGTCATCCCCGCCTTAATTCGCAAAGTCTACGAAGCCCAAGAAAGGGGAGACAAAACACTGCCTGTTTGGGGAGACGGCAGCCCCAGCCGCGAGTTTTTGTATTCCACAGATGCCGCGCGGGGAATTGTGATGGCAACTCAATCTTACAGTGAATCTGACCCGGTAAATTTGGGAACGAATAGCGAAGTTAAAATTCGCGATTTAGTGGAAACCATTTGCGAATTGATGGGATTTGAGGGAGAAATTGTTTGGGAAACAGACAAACCAAACGGTCAGCCGCGCCGCTGTTTGGATACGCAAAGGGCTAAGGAAAAGTTTGGTTTTGTTGCGGAGGTGAAGTTTAAGGATGGGTTGAAAAATACGATTGATTGGTATCGAAAACACGCAGTTTGAGTGTGAAAAACCCGGTTTCTTCAAGAAACCGGGTTTTTTTAGGAATAATATTATTTCCGGTGTGCGATTCGTTTAGCCTAAATGGATAGGTACTCCTATTCAGGGACGGTTAGCCTGACTCAGAGGAGTCAATGATAACTGATTACACTTCTGGGTGAGACATTAAGTCAAGTCCCAGTCCGCAGGTGCAGCGGTAAAAGCATATCCCCTATCAATGTTAAATAGCAACTAACAGGATAAAGCGGGGATAAAAGGCAGAAGACTCCTAGCCGAATGGGGTAGCTGTCGAGCAAGAACTTATGCGTAGCGAAAGCAAAAATGTGTCTGAACCACCGTTATGATAGATGGTCAAACGGCTGATAGACCAAGCCAAAAGGCAAGGATAGGGCATAAGCAATTATCGGATTGACTTACAAGCACTGCCCATAAACCCGGTGGAAAGCATTACGCTGTCATGTTCAACCAATGTGTAATCGGAACGAAGTAAAGCATTCATAGCCCTTGATAATACAAGTAGGTTGCTAGCCGTAAGCTGTGAATGTGTGGGATGGTTGCAGAAGCCAAAGCTCTGGTGTAATGGCAGAGATATGCTGACAGCGCCGGGTGGTGTAAAAGATAGAGACTAAGTAGCCCTTTAAAAGCCTAATGCCACAGAAAAATCTGATGGTGGGATGTAGGGGTAAAAGGAAAACTATCAAGCGGTAGAAATCAGATCATTATGCGAGCATACTGTATCCATAACCAGGATTACATCACTCAGGAGCCGTGTGCGGTGAAAGTCGCAAGCACGGTTTTGTAGGAGAGATGGTAGGGGACACCCTGCCATCGACTCTCTAACCGATTACCCCTAATACGGTAGGGGCGGGTTCACGAAAAATATCTGCCAATAATTGACAATCTCAAAAACCCGCCCTTTTAATCGCTCGATCGTACATGATATAATACTAAATGCGGGTGAGAAACCTCATTTATAAGAGTCGGCGATTGCCACCTATCCTACACAAACCAGTCCGCCTTCTGGCACTAAGAAATTATACAAATTTGGGTGATAATTCACTGACAATAGTCGGCAGCAGTGCCGTGTCCCTACTGCGGTGTCCTGTATTTCATCGGAGTGAAAACTGCTATAATACAAATACCTCGACTGAAATCATCGAAAACTGAAATTTGGGAAAGCCAATGATTGCCGATCGCACCCACAATTATATCTCGCCCGAAGAGTATCTGAAGTTAGAAGAACTCAGTCCGCTCAAACATGAGTATATTCAGGGCGAAGTCTATGCAATGGCAGGTGCAAATGACGCTCATGTAACTGTTAGTGTCAACTTAGTTACCTTGTTGAGAAATCATGTTCGGGGTAGTGGCTGTCGTGTCTATATGTCGGACATGAAAGCTAGGATTGAATCTAAGAATATTTACTACTATCCCGACGTGATGGTAACGTGCGACGAACGGGACAAATCATCTCAATCTTTTAAGAGATATCCTTGTTTAATTGTCGAGGTGTTGTCTAATGGTACGGAAGGATTCGATCGGGGTGATAAGTTTGCTGACTATCAAGAATTAGAAACCCTTCAAGAGTATGTGTTAATTAGTCAAAAACGTGAGCGGGTAGAGTGTTTTCGTCGCAATGCTGAAGGGTTGTGGGTTTTGTATTCCTATACTCAAGGAAGCGAGATTCACTTGGCTAGCGTAGATTTTCGCACAGGTATTGATGCTATTTATGAGGATGTAATTTTTACGAAGGAAGATTCAGAAGCAGATATTGACGAAGTGCGATCTAGGGGATAAATGGAAAGTGCGATCGCACCTCAGTTAAGGAAGGGCGAGCTTGATGTAAGGTGATGGTAAACTGAATTGCAAGTATCTTATATGATTAGTTAATGAGTGGCATTAACCGCGAACTAACACCAGACCCAAGAACCAGTTTATTTGACAAGCATCTTCCCGAAACGCCACAGGTACAAAGACTGCTGAGAAAAGAAGGAAAAGCTCATGTGTTTAATGACAGAGCCACAATGGATTTAGTGATACAAGCTATTATAGATAGAGGAGAGCTTACAGGGATTGAGGATGAAACCGATGACTACGATCGCTACGGGTTATACTTTGATTATCCTATAGGTTATCAAATCAGAGCCGACGGCAGTCGCATTCCGCTGTATTACGCAGAAATTAAAATCATCAAAGGAACCGATAATTACCATGTTATCCCCCGCACAAAACCTCGTCGAACAAATCAATGATTGGGAATTTATCGAGTTGTGGGTAGATCCGATTGTTTTCCCGCCTCGAATTCTGATGTTAGTGGGTGGCAAAAATAGTAAGTGTTGTATTTACGAGCCATCGGCGAATTATAAACCGCTGTTTTTAAGTTCAAGTTACGATGAGGCTCACTCGTGGCTCGTGGAAGATGAATATGAGCGAGTTGATGGTAGGCTTTTATCCTCGGAAATAGTTTGAGACTGTGATATTATGAGGGCGATCGCACCTCGGTTCAGGAAGGGCGATCGCTTTTGATATATTTAAAATGCCAGCAAAAAAGCGCCGATAATTTGTAAGATATGGATGACATACTCAATAGACACTCCGAGTGGGCCCGCCAACGATCCGATCGCCGCCGCTATTTCAGGAACACCGGCACCTGAACTGATTAAAGCTATCAACTGGCTAAGAATTTCAATCACCGCCGGTACGTTAGCAACCAAGCCAAACAGAGCGGCAACATAAACAGCTCCCACCTGGAGAGCTTCGAGTAGTGCCGTTAGCTGCGCGATCGCGTCTGGGCCTTGAGTGTGAATATAATCTAAAATTTGTGTGATTGCTGCTACCAGTGCATCCATCTTTCTTTCCTTTTAGGGTCAAATACTTACGATAAATCAATACTGTTAGTCAACTAGCTGAAAAAGCAGTTCAAAAAATAGTCTGATTATTTCAAACCAGCTCAAATCATTTCTCATCTTGGTTCCTACATTATTCAGCTTTTCAATATGTTAGATAAAATCAAGATTTTAAATAACCAGCCACTCAAAAGTAACATGACTGAAACTGCAAAAGCAGCAGCATTTTCTGGAATTCCAGAAATCTTGTGGCAGCCAGTGTAAATCATTAAAATTGTGTAGGTTATAGCCACAACCATAACTATAAAAATAATTTCCACATTCGTTATTCCTAAAAGACTACTGATTAATAGCAATAATGACGCAGGAACTAAAGCGACACCAGCAATGAATATATCCCCTTGAAAGCTACCATATCCCCGAAATAGTTTGCGCGTCAAAAAACTAGCCCCTGCTATACTCAAAAAATTAGCAGCGCTGGCAAGTATCAAATTAAATAATGAGCTATTGCTCGAAAATTGTGTTAAAAATTTTTGGCACGCGAATACAAAGCAAACTACATATGCTATTCCAAAAGCAATTCCAACTCCTAAAGCACGTTCCTTGCCTAACCCTTCAAAAAAAACTGGAAGACCGCCAACAGGATTAATTAGAAAAATTTTTAATCCTTGGATAGCGTCATTAAGAGTGGATTTAACTTTGCTTGCGACTTCACTAGCCACTTCATTTGGATTTTCTTTTTCGTTCATGATTAATTAGTGAGGGAAGTATTTTTTTGTTATATTTTGTTGCAAAAAAGCAATAAAATATATTTTTGACTCTTACAGCTATATTATGGAAAGCCAGTTAATATATTAACTTTTACCAGTAATCTTTCTCACAATTTTTCTATGCTTATCAATGACATCAGCAACCTCTTTGACTGTCTCCTTTTGTTCTTGCGACAGGGGACATTTTAGCTTAGGTTCTCTTTTTGGTTGGTCAGCCATGAGCTTAATACTCCAATGTTGTGCTATAGTTCATTAGCGGAAAAATATCGCTTATCTTTGGATAATATCATTATATTTATAGTGATGTCCAGTCATACAACGTCAGAAAATGTAAGTTGTTTTACCTGACGATCACTGTCAAAAAAAATCAAATGTTGCCATCCATGTCATAAAATGTCATAAAATAGCAGGTATAATAAGCCAAACCCCTAAACTTAAGTCACCGATGGACGTTAAAGAAGTCTTGAGATTTGCCGATGACCTGGTTTTCGCTAAGACGGGAGAACATTTGGAGGATCTGCAAGAAGCTATCCTGGGTGGTGTATGGGAAGGTCAAAAATACTCTCAAATCGCAGAAGTATCGCATTGTAGCGAAGGTCACGTCAGGAATGTAGCTTCAAAATTATGGAAGCGTTTATCAAATGTATTAGGTGAAGAAGTTACTCCCTCGAATTTACGATCGACACTTGAGAGACGACAATTATTCATCATTTCATCAAATTCGGGAAACGATTTTTTTATTGGTAATGTCAATGTCTGTAAGGATAGTCAATTTTCAGAATATCCACAAAAGCGATCGCCCTCAACCCCCACCTCAGACACCTCCCAACCCCCAACCCGACTAGACTTAGCAGACGCACCTCATATTTCATTATTGTGCGAGCGCACATCCGAACTCGCCACCCTCGAAAAATGGATCGTCCAAGAAAAGTGCACCCTCGCAGCAATATCAGGACTCAGCGGCATCGGCAAAACCGCACTTTCCCTCCACCTCATCCAAAAAATTCAGCATAACTTTGAATGCGTCATCTGGCGAAGTCTCCGCCACTCCCCACCGTTAGAAAGTACCCTAAAAAATCTTCTAGAATTTCTCTTAAATAAACCCGAAATCGAACTCCCTACCAGCATTCCCGATCGACTTTCCCTATTAATGGAATTTCTGCGAAAAAACCGCTGTCTCATTATCCTCGACGACGTGCAAACCATTCTCAGCAGCGGACAATTATCAGGAAATTACCGCCCCGAATGCGAAAATTACAGCATCCTCTTCAGACAAATCGGAGAAACAACCCACAACAGTTGTTTAATCCTCAACAGTTGGGAACCACCCAGAGAAATTACCGCCTTAAAAGGTGAAAATTCACCAGTTCGCAGCTTACAACTCACAGGCATAGGTGCAGCAGCAGCCGAAATTTTCCGGCAAAAAAGTTTACTCAATTCCGAAACATGGGAAAACCTAATTAACACCTACCGAGGCAATCCATTGTGGTTAAAAATAGTCGCCACCACCATTCAAGAAATATTCCGAGGTAGGGTTGCAGAATTTTTAAAATATGATAGGATATTCTTAGGTGAAGAATTGGCAGCAACATTGCACCCGCAGATAAATCGTTTGTCAGAATTAGAGAAAAACCTCATCTGCCGCCTCAGCCGCGAAGCAAATTCAGTTTCAATAGAGCAATTGCTACAAGATGCCGATTTATCGCCCTCGGAGTTATTCAACGGGCTGCAATCTTTGGGGAGGCGATCGCTAGTTGAAATAGAAGAACAGGAGAATGAAACGCTATTCAGCGTTTGTCCTGTGGTGAGACAATATGTGCTCTCAAATCCAGTTTGTTGATACAGTCCGACAGTCCGACAGTCCGACAGTCCGGCAGTCCGGCAGTCCGGCAGGGGTTGAAACCCCTGCCTCAAAGCTAAAGTCGGTTAAAACCGACTACAGAGTGTGATGAAAATGCAATGAATTGTAGTCCTCTTTTAGAGGACTTTCGCTGTGAGACAGGGGTTTTCAACCCCTGTCGGACTGGAAGTCAAACGAGAGACTCGATCGCAAATATGAATACTGCTCAACCTTCATTAACTAAAACCGAATTAAGAAAATCGCTCCTCAACACCCGCAAATCCCTATCAGCACCAGAATGGAGACAAAAGAGCACGAGCATCTGCAATCATCTCCAAAACTCGCCCCTATTCACCGAAGCAAAAACCATCCTCGCCTACTTCAGTTGTCGCCAAGAACCAGATTTAAGTCCCCTGTTTGTAACTCCTCGCAAATGGGGATTTCCCCGCTGTGTCGGCAAAGAGCTATCCTGGCACATCTGGCAGCCCGGAGATGCTTTACATACTGGAGCTTATGGGATACTAGAACCACGGGCGGATGCTCCTAAAATAGATTACTCAGAAGTAGATTTAATCCTCGTACCCGCTGTAGGCTGCGATGTTCGCGGCTATCGCTTGGGCTACGGCGGCGGCTATTACGATCGAATGCTCAGTTTAGCTGAGTGGGAATCAAAAATTACGATCGGCATTATCTTTGAATTTGCCTTGGTCGCCCAACTACCAGTTGACTCCTGGGACAAACCGCTGCGCGGAATGTGCACAGAAAGCGGGTTAGAAATAATACAGCAAACATCTTAAAGGTCGATCGACAAATTAATTTTCCGCAATTAAGTCTATAAGAGTTATTGATTTGTCTCGTTATTATCCAGATTTGAATCTAGCCGTTTGAGAGAGTTCAATCATATCAAGAAACCGAGGTTTGAACTGGGACTCAAACCTCGATTCGCATTGATAATTTCGCCGATGGGTTCCGGTTGCCTAGATGGCGAGGAAATGGGAACTGTTGAGGGAAGCTGCTGGCACGCCAGTTAAAACGGCTAAGACTTCATTGGTAGCAGTTACCTTGATGATGGTATTGCCAGGATTGGAGTCGGGGGCAATGGTTAGCTGAGCAAATGTCAAACCGCCCGTCAAGCCCAGAATATCTTTATTGCCGCCTGTGGCAGTGAAGTCAAGTAAGGTATCAACTCCGTTTCCAGAAGCAAAAACAAATAAGTCTTGGCCGTTTCCGCCCGTGAGGGTGTCGTCACCCATTCCGCCTGTGAGGGTGTCTTTGTTAGCACCACCATCGAGCCAGTCATCACCAAAGCCACCGAATAGGGAATCAGTACCATTTTGACCGGTGAGGGTGTCGTTGCCGGCTTCACCGTCGAGGTAATCATTGCCGGTGTCGGCGTTGAGACTGTCGTTGCCGGCACCACCGAGAATGCTGTCATCGCCTGCATTGCCCATCAGGGTGTCATCGCCTGCATTTCCCATCAGGGAACTAGAGCCTGAGTTACCTAGTAGGAGGATACCAGGGACAGGGGAAGGTGCAGGTGCAGGCGTTACTGATGGTGTAGGCGTTATCGATGGCGTGGGTGTTTCCCCTAGTGTAGGCGTTACTGCAGGTGCTGGTGTTGCCGATGGTGCAGGCGTTACCGCAGGTGCTGGTGTTACCGCAGGTGCTGGTGTTACCGCAGGTGCTGGTGTTACCGCAGGTGCTGGTGTTACCGCAGGCGTTGCCGATGGTGCTGGTGTTACCGCAGGCGTTGCCGATGGTGCTGGTGTTACCGCAGGCGTTACCGCAGGTGCTGGCGTTACCGATGGTGCTGGTGTTACCGCAGGTGTTACCGCAGGCGTTGCCGATGGTGCTGGTGTTACCGCAGGTGTTACCGCAGGTGTTACCGCAGGCGTTACCGATGGTGCTGGTGTTACCGCAGGTGTTACCGCAGGCGTTGCCGATGGTGCTGGTGTTTCCGCAGGTGCTGGTGTTACCGCAGGTGCTGGTGTTACCGCAGGTGTTACCGCAGGTGCTGGTGTTACCGCAGGTGCTGGTGTTACCGCAGGTGTTACCGCAGGCGTTACCGCAGGTGTTTCCGTGGGTGTGGGTGTTTCCGTAGGTGTTGGTGTTTCCGTGGGTGTGGGTGTTTCCGTAGGTGTTGGTGTTTCCGTGGGTGCAGGTGTCACCGATGGTGCAGGTGTTTCCGTGGGTGCAGGTGTTTCCGTAGGTGTTGGTGTGCCGAATTGTAAGTTTTTGAGGATGGCTAAAAGTTCATTATTTTTGCCTTTGCCACGCCAGACTAAGGTATCTTTGGCATTTTCGCCGCTGCCGTTGGTAAACTCTAATTCGTCATTTCTCAGTCCCTTCACAACACCTAGATTATCTTGGCCAATGACGTAATCCCAGATAATATCTACTCCCTCACCGGGCGAAAGCATGAAAATATCTTGACCACCGCCACCATAAAGGTTATCGTTGCCGTTGCCGCCGTAGATTACGTCGTTGCCGTTGCCGCCGAGGATGGAATCATCGCCGCTGTCTCCGTAGAGGGTGTCACCATCTTCGTTACCTAAGAGGGTGTCATTGCCTGCACCTCCCTGAATCAGGTCGAAACCGAAACCGCCGTCGAGGGTGTCGTTGCCGGAACTGCCTTCGAGGATGTCGTCGTCTCCGCCGCCGTCCATGTTGTCGTCGCCGGAACGGCCTAAGAGTGTGTCTTTGCCGTCGCCGCCTTTCATCCAGTCGTTGCCTTCGCGGCCGTCCATGTAGTCGTCGCCGCTACCGCCTTCTAAGCTGTCGTTGCCTTCACGGCCGTCGAGTATGTCGTTGCCGGCACCACCATCGAGGGAGTCGTCATTGTTTTTGCCGTCGAGGGTGTCGTTGCCGTCACCGCCTAAGAGGGTGTCGAGGCCATTGTTGCCGATGAGGAGGTCGTCGCCTTCTTCCCCAGCTAGGAGGTTATTACCTAAACCGCCATCGAAAATGTCGTTGCCGGCACCGCCGTAGAGGGAGTCATCGCCGTTTTTGCCTAAGAGTTCATCGTTGCCGTCGCCTCCTCGGAGGATGTCGTTACCATCGCCACCGTCTAGCTTGTCTTCTCCTCCTTGGCCTAAGAGTTCGTCGTTGCCGTCGCCGCCTTTGAGTTGGTCGTTGCCTGCCCCGCCGTCCATTGAGTCGTCCCCTGCTTGACCTAAGAGTTGGTCTTCGCCGTCGCCGCCGGCAAGGGTGTCGTTGCCGATGCCGCCGTCGAGTTGGTCTTCGCCTGCTTGACCGAAGATGATGTCGTTGCCTTCTTCGCCTTCTAATTGGTCGTTGCCGTTGCCGCCGTCTAGGTAGTCGTCACCGGTGCGACCGAATACTTTATCATCGTCATCGCTGCCGTAGAGGGTGTCGTTATTGGCACCGCCGTCTAGGAGGTCTTTGCCTGCTTGACCTTGGAGTATGTCGTTGCCGTCGCCGCCTAAGAGTTGGTCGTTGCCGCTACCTGCATCCAGAGAGTCGTCTCCGGTTTGACCGTAAAGTTTGTCATTCCCCTCTCCTCCAGATAGTTGGTCATTGCCGGCACCGCCATCAAGGAAGTCTTCACCTGCTTGAGCAAAAAGGGTATCAGCATTATCGCCTCCGAAGAGTTGGTCGTTGCCAGCACCGGCATCAAGTAAGTCATCTCCGGTTTGACCGTAGAGATCATCGTTGCCTTCTCCTGCATTGAGAGTGTCGTTACCGCTACCGCCATCTAGGAAGTCGTTGCCAGTAAAACCGCTGAGGGTATCATTACCAGCTTGACCGTAGAGTTTATCGTTGCCTTCTCCTGCTTCTAAGGTGTCGTTGTCATCACCGCCATCAAGCAAGTCGTCCCCGGTATCTCCGATGATGGAGTCTTCGCCACCATCGCCATAGAGTTTGTCGTCTTCGCCTTCACCAAAGATGAAGTCTTTGCCTTCGCCGCCACTGATGAAGTCGTTACCAGCACGTCCGTGTAGCGTGTCTGTACCATCATTGCCGTAGATGTTGTCGTTGCCGTAACCGTTGTCGCCGGAAACAAAGTCATCTCCGCCTCCTGCGTAGATGTCGTCGTCTTCATCGCCACCGTAGATGCTGTCGTTTCCGCCGGGGCCAGCAGCGTCGTCATCGCCGTAGATGGTGTCTTTGCCTTGGTTGCCGTAGAGAAGGTCTTGTCCTTGACCGCCCCAGATTTTGTCGTTGCCTCGTTCCCCATAGAGTTTGTCTTCACCGCCTTGACCCTTGATTTGATCGTCACCATTGCCACCGGTAATGATGTTGGCTTTGCTGTCGCCGGTGATGTCGTCTCCTTGGTTGGCATCGGAACCAATGACGTATTCAACGTCGATGATTCTGTCAGTACCACCCCAACCGTCTATGCCTATGCCTGTCTCTAGGTTGACGGTGACTCCGCTTTTGTCGCGGCGGTAGCTGGCGGTGTCGATGTCATCTCCGCCGTCGAGGGTGTCATTCCCGGCGTTGCCAATTAGCAGGTCGTCGCCTGTTAAGGCTTTGATGTGGTTTTGACCGTCTTTGCCAACGAGGATGTCGTTATAGTCGGAACCGATGATGTTTTCTAAGTTGGTGAGGGTGTCGGTGTTGCCAAATCCGTCATAGGCGCGTCCAGCAGGGATGCCAAAGTTGGGTTCTAGGTCGGTGTAGTAGTTTTCTGGGTTGGCTGAGTTGACTTCTCCTTGCTTGCGTTGGGCCATGTTGTGGTCGTAACCTTGGCTTTCGTCAATGTTGACTGTTACGCCACTGGGGGAGTTGTGGTAGCTGACGGTATCATCTTCGCTACCGCCATTAATAAAGTCGTCGCCTGCTTCTCCCATGAGGAAGTCATTTTGAGCGTCGCCGAATAGTCGGTCGTTGCCTGTAAAGCCAAATAGGGAGTCGTTTTCACTGCCGCCGTAGATGGTGTCGTTATCTTCGTTGCCGTAGAGGGTGTCGCTGCCTGTGTCGCCGTACATCAGGTCGTTGCCTGTATCGCCTTCGAGTAGGTCTTGGTTGCCTCCACCATATAGCGTGTCGTTGTCTGCTTGCCCGTAGAGGGTGTCGTTTCCTGCGTTTCCTGAGAGGAAGTCGTTGCCGATGCTGCCTTCGAGTAGGTCTTGGTTATCGCCACCAAAAAGGCTGTCACTGCCTTCTTGACCGTAGAGGGTGTCGTTGCCTGTGTTGCCTTCTAGCCAGTCTGCACCTAGACCGCCTTCTAGCCAGTCTTCGTTAGCACCGCCGTAGAGGAAGTCGTTGTCATTGTTGCCGTAGATGAAGTCGTTTCCGGCTCTGCCGTGAAGGGTGTCGCTGTCTTTACCGCCGTAGAGGATGTCTGCTTCACTACCTCCATCGAGAAGGTCGTTTTCTGATTGACCGTATAATAAGTCGTTTGCTTCTTGACCGTAGAGGCGATCGGCTCCGATGTCACCATAGAGGATGTCTTCATCAAGGCCGCCGTCTAAAGTGTCGTTTCCTGCGTCACCGTAGAGAATGTCTTTGCCTGGATCGCCTTTAAGGAAGTCTTGACCGTCTCCTCCTTCGAGGCGATCGTCTTCTGAGCCACCTTCTAGCCAGTCGTCACCGCCTTGACCGTACAAAGCATCATTTTTCTGTTGACCATAGAGAGTGTCGTTTTCGCCGCCGCCTTCAAGTCGATCTTCGCCATCGCCACCATCTAGTAAGTCTTCACCTTCATTGCCATATAAATTGTCGTCATCTTCTTTGGCGTAGAGAGTGTCATTTCCACTGTCACCTTGAAGCCAATCTTTGCCACTACCACCGTCTAGTGAATCATTGCCATCATTGCCATACAATTTATCGTCATCTTCTTTGCCGTAGATAGTATCATTTTCGCTGCCTCCTTCTAGCCAGTCATTACCAGTACCACCATCTAGTAAGTCTTCACCTGCTTCGCCGTAAAGATTGTCATTTTTTTCGTTGCCAATGAGTGAATCTTCACCACTACCACCTTCGAGGCGATCCTCGCCATCGCCTCCTTCTAAAGTATCGTTATCTCCTTTACCATATAGAGAGTCGTTTCCACCTTGACCTTTGAAGAAGTCTTGAAAATTGTCACCGCCTTCCATCGTGTCATTACCGGGTGAGCCACTGATAATTTCAACGTTTAAAACGGTATCTACTGTTGGCTGATTTTTGATATCTACAAAACTGTCTATAATCTTGTAAACATTTTGACCTGCAACTTGTGTTGCTTGAACTTTGATGGCTTTACTGCGGGAGTAATCAGCCGTATCTTGACCCCCTTCACCATCTAATACATCATAACCTTGATCGCCTATTAAAGTGTCGTTGTCATCTCCTCCTTTTAGGACATCGTTGCGACCCCCACCTTGAATATTACCATTTCCTTCAATCCAGTCATCATCTTCTGTACCGGGACGCATTGATTTATTTTGAGTAGGAAAGTAATAACCAGTTGGATTAATTTGGTAAAAAGAATCCTTAAAGTATTTTTGCATTACCTCTTTATGCTCATCATTACCAATATATCCTTTGGGATTGGGATTACCATCTGGAGTAGTATTTACATGATAATCCATTACCCCTTGTCCACTTGCTACTAACTGAGCCATCTTCCAAAGAGGTTTCAACAAAGTAGCTATTTTGGCAAGAGGATTCGATATTTCACTGGCTGACAACTGTAACTGAGTTATTGGGTCATTTTCATAGTTACTTCTATTTATACCTCCCCAATTATCCAATCCACCAACGGCTTGATACAAAGTTGGTGAACCCATAGCAATAATTTTTACTCTAGGATCGGCATTTGTCCCATAAAGTTCTGATAAAGCATCTTCCAAGAAAAAGTTTCCCTGAGAATGACCTATCAAAATTGCAGAATTATTACCATCTTTTAGCCATTCTCTTAGCTGGGGTACTAAGTTAGTATTTACTGCTTTACTCGGCCACGTATCTTTATACCAATATTGGTTAAGTGCTTCTTTTAAATCATTGTCATCACTTAAGCTAGTGATAATATTATCTACTACATTCGCAGGTGTAAACTCAAATATGAAATCTATGATTTTCGCTTGAAAATAATCATCAATTGCTAATGCTGATAAATTACCCCCGCTAGATATAATTTTCTGAATTATATCATAAGTGTCTGCCCACCTTTCAGCTATATTTACAACTCCATCAAGTCCTGTCAAGCTTGCTATATACTTTCCTACAGCGTAATGTAAAACGGGAATTAAAATTACTTTTGCCAATTCCGTTGCAATGATCATTGGATCATCTTTAATGGAGTCATTATAATTGGGATTAAACCATAATGAACTATGGTAATTGGAAGTATTTTTGAAAATTCCTCCATAATTAGCTCCCTCCTTTGAATAGTTGTTTATATCATTCTCATTGAGATCAAAAAAAGTCTTTCGTATTGCTGGTACTATTTTAGTAGTATAATCGGATTCTACCACAAAAATTCCGTTAACAAATACAATATTTGTTTTTCCAGATTGTTTGATGATTTCATCATAAACTACGTTAAATTGAGCATTTTGAGTAGTAGCCATAAATTTTTTCTCCAATCAATTATGTTAGTGAACCCTGAACAATGTAAATGCAGACACGCAAAACTTACTCGCCTTTTTTCCCAAGCGATACTATGAGGAAATAATGAACGCGATCGCGCCAGTATTACCCTCTATAAAACCTATCGGGGTGAACCCCTAATTTTTATGCAGTTTTGCCGAATTTGTTACAAAACTTTGCAGAAAGCCCGTCACATCAAAATACGCCCCTGGAAAATTCCCAAGTGCGCGCTTTTCTAAAATCTTTAATATCAATCTTCATGCACCCCCCCAATAGAAATTTCGTAGTTTCGATCTATCTCTGTTGTTCTTCCGAACTGATACTGATGCGTATTTTATTTACTAGCAAGATTACACCAAAACTACGTTTAGGGAAAGCACGTAAACGCCCGATCGCAATTAATTTTTCTCATTGGTGCGATCGTCCTAATTACGTGTTCGGAAAATCCTGTATAAATCTCTAACCATAATTGCTAATTTACTCACAAAAAAATAGGTTCTTTGCTATTACTTCACACAAACTTGATTTTTCTCACGTAAATATTGCGTAGGCCAATCGAGGGTAATTGGTCAATTCAGTATTTGCACTGAATTCCCCGTAGAAACTTAATTGTTATGAAACGATGACATAATATCGTAGAAGTCGCATCTTGGGGAAATAGGGCACAGGAGCACTCATTACCATGATTTGCCCGTAGTAACCCTGACGATTGTTGAGAGAACATCGTACTGCAAGTCCTATTCCGCTATCCTTTTAATCTAGAATCTAAAACCTAAAATCTAAAATACTATGGCCCAGCGCTACGTTCGAGTAAAAACAACACAAGGACACATCCATTACGGTTTACTGCAACTAAGCCACAGCGTTCAAGTATTTGATGCACCGCCCTGGTTAAAAGGACAACCAACCGATTTGGAACTTTCACCCGATACTTACCAAATTCTCGCCCCGTGTTCTCCCTCAAAAATTGTAGCCGTAGGCAAAAATTATGTCGATCACGCCGCCGAGATGGGAACCCCAGTACCGGAAGAACCCCTGCTATTTTTCAAGCCTCCGAGTGCAGTCATCCCTGCAGGTGCAGCGATTCGTTATCCACAGCAGTCGGAAAGGGTAGACTACGAGGGAGAATTGGCCCTGGTGATTGGCGAACATTGTACCAACTGCACTCCCGAACAAGCACACAGCAAAATTTGGGGCTATACCATCGCCAACGACGTAACAGCCAGAGATTTGCAAAAGCGGGACAACCAGTGGGCGAGGGCCAAAGGGTTCGATACTTTTTGTCCCTTGGGGCCTTGGATTGTCCGCGAACTGAGTCCTGCTGCACAATTGCAGACTTTTGTCAATGAGAGCGAGCGACCGGTACAGTCATCCCAGATCGATCGCATGGTATTTTCGCCAGACTTTCTCGTCTCCTACATCAGTCAAATAATGACCCTAATTCCCGGTGATGTGATACTGACAGGAACGCCGCAAGGAGTAGGGCCGCTACAAATAGGCGATCGAGTCCGCATCGAAATTGAAGGCATCGGCAGTCTTGAAAATACAGTAGTTATGGGTTATTAGTTATTGGGCATTGGGCATTGGGCATTGGGCATTACAACCAACAAATAATAACCAACTAACAACTGCCAACTCCCAACAGTCAACTACCAACTACCAACTGCTTTCCTGACTAACGAACCTGCATATAAACAGCATCCGAAAGCGGAGGAATCTCTGCATAGCGTCCCAAAAGCGACTGCACGACTGCATAAACAAATGCAGCAAAAGCGCCCAAAAACACCATGTTATACAGAGTTTCCGCAATAAATGCGACTTGGAGGCCGTTAGAAAAAATCGGCAAAACCAGACCGCACAGCATCAAAACAATGTCTAAAAGAATCGCCTGCATTGCATTAAAACGAATGAAGTGACTGATGTTTTCGTTTCTAACTACTCCTAAATACAGGGCAAAGAAGATAATCAAGCTAGCAAAGGGCAAACTATAAATTTGCATCAAAGGAGCTAGCGGTATCAACAACAGTTGCAGGACAGGAAACTGTGTAAACAGAAACCTGCCAAAGGCAAGCCCGTCAACCAACGGGAGCAAATAAGGCAAAGAAGCAAAAATCCGGTCTGTAACAGTTGTAGACCCGCGCCAAGTCATAATGAACTCTCCTGAGTCGATCGGTTAACTATGAATTCCATTAAACTCAGGATAACGCAGCAGCAGGGTTTGTGTTTCGACTCTGCCGGAACTTGCTTTTCACTCAGCAGGGAGCAGCCCCAACTACCAGAGGCAGGCTTTTTTATTTAATATTAGCGATCGTGAAGCCCATTTGACACTCGTACCGATCGGGCAAATTTTCCGTAGGTTTAGCAACTGGATGTCCACAGCGAAGCTCTCCACCGCTCCAGCGCGGTTGGCCAGTGCGATCTGCCAGCAAACAACTTTGGCAAACACACTGAGGGGCAAGCATCTGATTTTCCATTAAAATGACTAACATTTGATACCTCCGGCAGGTTTCACACCAGTAATTTCATTGTATGTCAGGAGTTGGGGACAAACCGCTTAACCTGAACACAACGTAATATTTATGTCAATGGTGCGAAATCCGTAGTACGGTATAAGATCCCCAATTCCCAATCCCAAAACTGTCAAGAGGTTGATTATTGTGACGGACACTAACTTAGAATTCCTTTCCAAAACCGATCCGCTGATTGCCGATTTAATCGGGCAAGAGCTCCAGCGGCAGCGAGACCACCTAGAACTCATCGCCAGCGAAAACTTTACCTCCGCAGCGGTAATGGCAGCTCAAGGCTCAGTGCTGACCAATAAATACGCCGAAGGACTGCCAGCCAAACGTTACTACGGCGGCTGCGAATTTATTGACGGCATCGAGCAAATCGCGATCGATCGCGCCAAACAGCTATTTGGAGCCGCTCACGCCAACGTCCAGCCCCACTCCGGCGCTCAAGCCAACTTTGCAGTATTTTTGAGCTTGCTGGAACCCGGAGACGGAATAATGGGCATGGATTTGTCCCACGGCGGACACTTGACCCACGGTTCGCCGGTCAACGTATCCGGCAAATGGTTCAAAGCTTTTCACTACGGCGTCAGCCAAGAAACAGAACAGCTCGACTACGACGAAATTTTGGCACTGGCCAAAGAAAACCGACCGAAATTGCTAATTTGTGGGTATTCAGCATATTCGCGAATTATCGACTTTGAGAAGTTTAGAGCGATCGCCGACGAAATCGGAGCCTACCTGCTCGCAGACATCGCCCACATCGCCGGGTTAGTCGCCACAGGGCATCACCCCAACCCCCTCCCCCACTGTCACGCAGTCACCACCACCACTCACAAAACCCTGCGCGGCCCCCGTGGTGGCTTGATTATGACTAATGACCCGGAATTAGGTAAAAAGTTTGACAAAGCAGTTTTCCCCGGCACTCAAGGTGGGCCCTTAGAACACGTCATTGCGGGCAAAGCAGTAGCTTTCGGCGAAGCATTAAAGCCTGAATTTAAAACTTATTCCGGTCAAGTAATTGAAAATGCACGCGCTTTAGCGACACAGTTGCAGCAGCGGGGTTTAAAACTCGTTTCCGGTGGCACGGACAATCACTTAATGCTAGTTGATTTGCGATCGGTAAATATGACAGGCAAGCTAGCGGACCAATTAGTCAGCGGTGTGAATATTACTGCTAATAAAAATACCGTGCCTTTCGATCCGGCATCGCCCTTTGTCACCAGCGGTTTGAGACTCGGTTCGCCGGCGATGACCACCAGGGGAATGGGAACAGCAGAATTTACTGAGATTGGCAATATTATTGCCGATCGCCTGCTAAATCCAGATGATGAAAGCGTCGCAGCAGACTGCCTGCGTCGAGTAGCAGCACTGTGCGATCGCTTCCCGTTATATCCCCACTTGTACTTGAAAGTGCCGGCATTAGCTTAATTTTCCTGATCGGCAATGGGAAATTGGTAGTTGGAAGTGTACGGGTAAAAGGGTTAGTCGATTTTAGATTTTAGATTTTAGATTTTAGATTTCTTCTCGCATTGAATCTGGGGGATTGAACTAGCATCTTAAATTTTGGGATCGACCATCGATTGTATCGGGGGCTTGTAACCGCTTTGGGGCGGATATAAAGAGCAGGAAAAGATTGAGAGTTGCCGGTAGCGATATTGACAAGCGGTTTTCACCAAAAATATCGATCGCCAAGGCGGTTTTTAGTAAAGATATTTGTCGGGCGGGGCTGGTTTGAATAACGGTATTTGTAGGTTGCGAAAGATACCGCTCAACTGGGCCCGCTCGCCAAATATCGACTTTTTGGCTCGCGAAAAAGTCGATATTTCAAATCGTTAATTCGAGAGTTATGAATGAACAACCTGACAATTCGCCCCAGGGCAACTGCCATTGCGGCAAATCTCCGACTCCCAAACCCCCAGTCGCTCTTCAAGATGTTTCCTTGTTATAAGCCATCTGAAATGTAGTAGACTCTGCCTGACAGACTAATTGCCCCGCACTATTTAAAATTGATTTCAGATGCCGTACCAGTATCTGTACCACATACTCGCTTTTCTGGTTTCTGCGATCATCGTCCTCTGGAGTACACCAATAGTCAAAAAAATTGGTCTCAAAAGCGGGCGAGTCGATCGGCCAGGCGAGCGAAAAGTCCACAAGCGCCCTATGGTGCGCTTGGGAGGAGTGTCCATCTTTCTCGGCACTATCACTGCCCTCTTATTTGTCTGGATCTCAGGAGGCTTCATCGATGCTAACGGACAAGTTCTCAATCCCAAAGACGAATACGAAATTTGGGGAGTCACCCTCGGCGGCATCGGATTCTTCCTCATCGGTTTAGCAGACGACCTATTTTCGCTCTCGGCATTAAAACGCTTGCTCATGCAAATTGGCGTATCCAGCATCGTTTGGATGGCAGGCGTACAGATTGAGTTTCTGACAGTTCCCTCCTTGGGACTGACTAATATTGGCTGGCTGAGCTTGCCAATTACCGTGATTTGGCTCGTCGGCATGGCGAATGCCATCAACTGGATTGACGGTTTGGACGGTTTAGCAGCCGGAGTTTCAGGGATTGCAGCCGTTGTGATGCTGATTGTCAGTTTGGCGATGCAGCAACCAGCGGCGGCCCTCATTGCAGCGGCTTTGGCTGGCGGGACATTGGGGTTTCTGCGCTACAACTTCAATCCGGCTCAAATCTTTATGGGAGATGGCGGGGCTTATTTTATCGGGTTTACTCTCGCTGGAGTGGGAGTAATTGGGTTAGTTAAAACTACGGCTGTTACTTCTGTGTTGCTGCCCTATTTAATTTTAGCTGTACCGATTTTAGATATGTCGGCGGTGATTCTCGATCGACTTCGCAACGGCAAGTCACCGTTTATTGCTGACAAGCGCCATCTCCACCACAGACTTCTACAAGCCGGACTATCCCATCGATTTGCGGTTTTATTTATTTACTCACTGACACTGTGGGTGGGAAGTTTAGCCCTAGCTTTTTCGCTTCCGAGCGGCGTAATTTACGCTATGGGTGCAACAAGTTTGCTGGGATATGCTAGCTGGAAAGTTTGGAGACACGCTAGGTGAAGGAAGAAGGAAGAAGGAAGAAGGAAGAAAAATAATTTCTAATGCCAAATGCCAAATGCCTAATTCCCAATGCCCTGCGCGGGCCAATGCCCTGCGCGGGCCAATGCCCAATGCCCAATGCCGAATTCCCTGTTTTGCCAATGCCCTGTTTGCCCAATTCCCCAATCCAAAATCCAAAATCTAAAATCTAAAATCGAATAATGGTTGCTGAAATTATTTGTGTTGGCACTGAATTGCTGTTAGGCGATATTCTTAATAGCAATGCCCAGTTTTTAGCCAAAGAATTAGCGAGTCTGGGAATCCCTCACTACTATCAAACAGTGGTGGGGGACAATCCAGAACGTATCAAACAAGTGTTAGAAATCGCCGTCAGTCGATCGCAGCTTTTGCTCTTCACCGGCGGTCTGGGCCCCACACCAGACGACCTGACAGTGGAAACCATCGCCGATTTTTTTGGGGTTCCCTTAATAGAAAAGCCGGAAATTATCGCCGATATCGAATACAAATATGCCCAGCGGGGACGCACCATGAGTCCCAGCAATCGCAAGCAAGCTTTAATTCCAGAAACTGCGGATATTCTGCCGAACCGCAGCGGTTCTGCACCGGGCATTATTTGGCAACCGGTTTCTGACGTGACAGTAATGACTTTTCCCGGCGTACCGGCGGAAATGCACTTGATGTGGCAAGAAACCGCCGTTCCTTACCTGCAAAATAACGGCTGGTGCAGCGCCACTATTTACAGCCGCACATTAAAATTTTGGGGGATTGCTGAGTCAGCATTGGCGGAAAAAGTAGATAGTTTTTTGAATTTAACTAATCCTACTGTGGCTCCCTACGCCAATCACGGCGAAGTCAAACTGCGGATTTCGGCCCGCGCAAACGAGAAAGTGGCTGCGAAAAACTTGATTGAGCCGATCGAACAACAATTGCGGCAAATTGCCGGCTTAGACTGTTACGGTGCTGATAGCGATACCCTCGCTTCGACTGTGGGCCAATTGTTGCTGGATGCGGGGCAAACTCTTAGCGTGGCTGAATCCTGCACGGGAGGAGGATTGGGGGCGATGCTGACGGGTGTTCCCGGCAGTTCGAGCTACTTTTTAGGCGGGATTATTTCTTACGACAATCGGGTTAAGGAAGGATTATTAGGTGTTAAGCCGCAAGATTTAGCCGAATTTGGGGCAGTCAGCCACCAAGTGGCAAAACAAATGGCTGCGGGAGTGCGTGCCAGTCTCAATACAAATTGGGGATTGAGTATTACAGGCATTGCCGGGCCCGGAGGTGGCACAGATGCTAAACCTGTCGGACTGGTTTATGTTGGTTTAGCTGGCCCCCACGGATCCGCAGAAAGCTTTGAATACCGTTTTGGCGATGCCAGAGGCCGCGAGTGGATTCGGAATTTGAGTAGCTGTACGGCGCTCGATCGGCTCCGGCGTACATTATTGTTGGCAAAAGCGTAGAAAAAATCCTACGATTGGTCAATTGTCAACAGTAAACCGTAAGCTTAAGCTTTATTTAACACTCTCTACTCCGATATAATTCGGCAATTTTCCTTTTGCCTCTTGATTATCTGTAAAGATTAGTTATGATAATAAGAGAGGACTGATTGGCCAATATACTGACTCTCTCCATTGCTCAAAATAACCAGCAAGCGAGAAAGCAAGTTTGACCTTTGGTTTCAAAGTCGTGCTTGCTTATTTTCAGATATTTAGCCGTCGGTTTAGCAATCTAGACTATAAAAAAAGGAGCTATCCGTTCAATGGAAGACATTGAAAAGGTGCTGGAACAAATTAAAGAATGGGTTCGCAAGCTGATAGAAGGACTGCTGAGTCCCGAACATGAACCTGAACTAGAACCGATTCGTATTCCTGTAAACCAACCGAGGAATCGCAGGTAGTCGGGACTGAATTAGAAGTTTGAGGTTTAAGGTTTGACGTTTGAGGTGGCAGACTGGTTCTAAATCCCATGTCAAAACTCTCATAATTTTTGTTGCGCGGGAAATTTTAAAATTGTTAAATATCCTGGTACTTCACGGCCCTAATCTGAATCTATTGGGTCAGCGAGAACCTGGAGTTTATGGTTCTGCGACTTTAAATGATATCAACAAGTTGCTAGAACGAGAAGCGCAAGCCCTCCAGGTGCAAGTCTCAATTCAGCAGTCGAATCATGAAGGGGTATTGGTGGATGCAATTCACTCGATGTTAGGGCAGCACCAAGGCTTATTGATTAATGCTGGAGCTTATACTCATACGAGTGTGGCAATTAGAGACGCGATCGCAGCGGTGAATATCCCGGCGGTAGAAGTTCATCTGAGCAATATTTATCGGCGGGAAGATTTTCGGCACCACTCCTTTATCGCAGCGGTGGCGATCGGACAAATCAGCGGTTTTGGCCCAGAAAGTTATCGGCTGGGGCTGCAAGCTCTAGTTAGTTACCTGATTAAAAATTAAAAATTTACCGATGGTAGCGATCGGATGAGGGCAGGTTTTAGATGGAAAACCAGCCCTTATATGTTTGGGTTGAATTTTGGCTTGAATTCAAATTAACCACAAGACTTGGGTAAAACAGGATACCATAAAAAATCATAAATTATAAATTACCAATTACTAACAACTTGAGTTAAATTCAAATGCGGCATTCCCTGTTGAGCAAGTTTCAAGGAACCATCCTGGGGGCAGTTTTAGGAGACTCTCTAGGCCTGCAATACCAGAGGCAACTCGTCGGTATTCCCCCCCAAACAGAAGACTTGCAGCCGATTTTACAACTGACGAAACACCAACAATTGACCGTAAGTGGCGCAACATTGGCGTTGAATTCTGTCAACAGTAAAATCCCAAGTGGCAAAGACTCATCCGCATCCGGGACACTTGCGGTAGCGTGTGCTCAAAGTTTAATTCGGTGTAGGGGTTTAGATTTAAAAGATTGGCGCGATACTTGGGAAGCATTTGCCAAGTCGGAAATCTACCATCCCCGCAACAGTGAGTTTCAAACCCTGCTTAACCCTGGTGAAGCTGCCGTTGCTGCGCTGCCATCGGCGATGTTTTTTCACGAAAATAAAGCCAAACTGCGAGAAAAAATCATGCTGGCGATAGAGGTTTGGCACAACGAAAACCAGCCAGAATGGGAAACAGCAATTTTAGCAGTAGCATATACGATCGCCCGATCTCTCAAAGAAAGACTTGACCCCGCGACAGCGATCGAGCAAACACTTGCCTACCTGAAAACAGAGAATGCCTTAACAGAGCTGCTGCTGCAAGTACAAACACTATTAGAAAAGGGAGCCGATTTAGAAACAGCCGCCACTCATCTGTGCAAAAGCGCCACAGCTTTGCGAGAAAGACAGGGCGAAGGTGAAAAAAAATTACCAACCGAGTCAATTGTCAATCCAGGAAATTTCATTCCCATTGCCTTAGCTTTCTACTGCTTTTTGAACACCCCAGAAGACTTGCGCTTGTCAGTGGTGCGCGCTGCCCGCTGTGGTATAGCCGGACAAATAACCTGCGCTTTGACGGGAGCTTTGTCTGGAGCTTATAACGGCGTTGCTGCGATTCCTGTAGAATGGCGACAGGTATCTTCGGCTCAAGTTAATTCGCAGCAGCTAGCCGAGGGCCGAGAACCTTTGCTCTGGGGAACTGGCAGCGATGTAAAAATTGTAGAGTTAGCAAATAACCTGTTTGCAGTTTGGGCAGGCGTTTACAGGCCCGATGCCGGACTTGATTCTGCAGTGCTAGCCCGATCGGTGGCTGCACCTTATGTCATTAGACCTCGTAAAATATAAAGGTTAAAGCTTTTAACAGTAAGGGGAAACCAGCAATTAACAAGTCAAAAGCGAAAGTGGAAGGAGAGCGCCAATTAAAGATTAAAAAGTGAAAAATTAAATCGGACGCGCCTGCCCCAAAAAACCGGGTTTCAACGAGAATATGGGTAGTTCGGATAAAATCAATCAAGATGCATAGTCAGAAATTCTGACAAAGCTGCTGGATAACAGTGATATATCTTCGACACAAATGAATACGCTCTCCTCATTGATGCGACAGATTGAGCAGCTAGGGGCTGCGCGCTCACTGCGCCAACACATTGCTAAAGTGCAAAATGGCAGCAAAGCAGATACCTCACGCGCTGGCGGGCCTCTCCTGAGCCGTTTGTCGCGCCAGAAATGGCTTCTTCCCGAGACTTTTACTACTAAATTTACAAGTAAAACCTCCAAATCAAGCCTCAAAAATCAAGCTCGTTCCCCTATGTTGGCGCTGGTAGCGGTAGTTTCCCTAAGCAGCACTCTGGGCCACCGCTTCTACAACCAGCCGAAACTGGATGTGGGGACGAAAGCTCCTCAGACGATTAAGGCTCCTGCCACTGCTAGCGTCCCGGATTACAAAACTACTGAAGAACAGCGGAAAGCAGCGCGGATAGGGGCTGTAGCTATATTAATGCTGGATTCGGCGGTCGATCGACAAATTTATAAAGAATTGCAACAATTTTTGCAGCAGGGAAGCGAGCTACGGGAGGCGGTAGGCCCGTTTCCGTTTGCGAGTACCTCGGCGCTCTCACTTGCGGTTCAGGTTTACTTGCGGGGCTGTCCCGAGTGGGAGTGGCGCTGGATTTTGGCGCAAGCGGGTGACAAAAGTGCAACTTCCGAGCGATTGAGTTTGGATTCCCCGGCAATTGCTGGGGCAACAGATAACAAGTCTCAGCAAGATGCTATCGCTCAACTGCAAGCTTACAGCCGATCAGTCCGGGCAGCAGACTTTCAAAGCCTGACAGACAGTATTTCCTCTGCTCGCCAGCGCTATCTCAATGCTGTGGAGGCGCTGGGAGAACCGTCGGTTTTGGGGCTGCCCCAGATTTACGATACTTCGCTGTTTGATTTGTCCGAAGCAGCTTGGCAGAAAACCCAAACCGGTATGAGTCGGGCGGCAAAAAGAATGGTGGCTCAAGGTATCCCGCAGGGGTTGCCCAAAGAGATTTTACAAGAAGCCGTGAACCTGCAAGTGGCTGATGAAGTGCCGTTAGAGTCCCAAGGTTTGGCGGTTGAGGGTTTAACAGCGATTTTGCAGCCAAATCTGGTGAGAGATCGGGAGGAAACCAAACAGCTAGCTGAATTAGCGGCCCAAAAGGTGAAACCGGTGATGATCGCAGTAGATCAGGGCGAGATAATTGTTGCACAAGGACAAGAGATATCGCAGCAAGATTTCGTGTTGCTGGACTATTTTGGTTTGAGCCGGCGGGGGGTGAATTGGCTGGGGCTGACGGGTTTTGTTTGTTTAGTCGCGGGGGCAATTGCGATCGTACTACTGGTGGAAAGGCACTACCGCTTGCGCCGCAGAGATCATTTGCTATTGCTGCTGCTGACTTTGAGCGCGCCGGTGCTGGTGAGTTTGGGGCTGCCTTGGACGAGTTTGCCCGCGATCGGGATTTTAGCGGGCGGCTTCTACGGTTCGGCGGTGGGAGTCACTGTGGTGGGGCTGCTGTCGGCGCTGCTGCCCATTGGCTTAAATGTGGACTTGATTCATTTGGTGGCTAGCGGGGCGGGCGGATTGCTGGGCGCTTTTATGGCCGGGCGGCTGCGATCGCGCGAGGAATTGGCTCTTTTGGGCGTAGCTGTCGGCTTGGCTCAGGGCAGCGTTTATCTGGTGGGGACTTTGATTGCCAGCGCGGCTGCCGGTGCGATTTGGTACGTCGTACTCGGTACGGTGGGCGCGCAAAGTTTGGCCGGTTTGGCTTGGAGCGTTGTGGCGATCGGCATCAGCCCTTATTTGGAACACGTTTTTGACTTGATTACGCCGATCCGGCTGGCGGAACTTGCCAATCCCAACCGCCCGCTGTTGAAGAGGTTGGCTGCCGAGGCTCCGGGGACTTTTCAGCACACGCTGTTTGTGGCGAGTTTGGCAGAGGCTGCGGCCCGGGAACTTGGCTGCAATGTTGAGCTGGTCAGAGCTGGGACATTATACCACGATATTGGAAAAATGCACGACCCGCTGGGATTTTGTGAAAATCAAATGGGCGGGGCCAACAAGCACGATGAAATTAATGACCCTTGGGCGAGCGCGGAGATTATTAAAAAGCACGTTACTGAGGGTTTGGTGATGGCGCGGAAGCATCGATTGCCGAAGGCAATTCAGGCGTTTATTCCCGAACACCAAGGTAAAATGTTAATTGCTTACTTCTACCACCAAGCGCAGCAAATTGCTGCAAAAGAAATAGAAGATTTAAAGATGGTGTTGCCAGATGCGGATAATTCAAAGTTAACAATCGCAAGTCGCCAAGTGAGGGAGGAGGATTTTCGCTATGATGGGCCGATTCCGCAGTCGCGGGAAACCGGGATTTTGATGCTGGCGGATTCTTGCGAGGCTGCTTTGCGATCGCTCAAGGATGCTACTCATGAAGAGGCTTTGAATATGGTTAATAAGATTTTGAGGGCTCGCTGGCAGGATAATCAGTTGATTGATTCGGATTTAACGCGGGAGGATATGTCTCTAATTGCGGAGATTTTTGTGCGAGTTTGGGAACAGTTCAATCACAAGCGGATTGCTTACCCTAGTGCAGTTTTTACTCCCAGGTAGGGGGAATTTTTTAGTTAGGAAAAATCAGTTCGCATTTCAGTTGTGAATGAGATTTTATTGCGATTTGCCCCGCAAACCGCCATGCACTTCAGGATTGTCGCTGACAATTACCATAGTTTGTTTGATTCCTCAAAATTCCGAAGAGTCGATATCTCTTTCGCCGGCTAGGTGCGATCGCAATTTTTGCCAGTCTTCGGCATCGATCGCATTTGCAAAAGCGATGATAGTATCTACAACCCCAGCGTAGTAAACAATCCAGCAGATTGCTGGCTGTTCCTACATCACAAATAAATTTTGTGAGTTTTGAGTTCAAAAGATTTTAATTTTTAACCGCAGAGGAACGCGGATAAACGCCGATTTTTTGTGCTGATTCTATCCTTTGACTCCTGCCGCAGTTTCTGTTGGCACAATGTATTTTTGCAAAAGCAAAAATAGTCCTAAAACTGGAACAATAGAAATAATAGAACCCGCCGCCACTAAACGCCAATCTAAGGAAAATGTCCCGGCTAAATTGGCTACACCTAAAGGTAAAGTGTAATATTCCGGCCTGTCTAAAACTAGCAGCGGCCACAGAAAGTCGCTCCAAGAACCGATAAATACGAAAATTCCTAAAGTAACTAAAGCCGGCTTAATTGCCGGAATCATGACGTGCCACCAAATGCCTAATTCGCTGCAGCCGTCGATGCGGGCGGCTTCTTCTAGTTCTTTGGGAACTGCTAGGAATGCTTGTCGTAATAAAAATATGCCGAAGGCTGAGGCTAGTCCGGGAAAGATTACGCCTAAATAACTATTTTTTAGTCCGAGTTGTACAGTCAATATGTATAGGGGAATCATGACTATTTGGAAGGGAATCATGATTGTGGAAACGATCGTGATTAAGATGGCTTCGCGACCGCGAAAGTTGAGTCGGGCTAAGGGGTAAGCGGCGAGGGCACAAAAGAGGACGTTGATGCTAACTGTGAGACCGGCAATTAGGGTGCTGTTGAAAAGGTAGCGGCCGAAGGGGTTGGTTTGCCAAACTTTGATGAAGTTTTCGAGGGTTGGCTGTTGTGGCCACAGTTGCGGGGGGAATTGAAAGATGTTTTCGTTGGGGGATTTGAGGGAGGTGCTGAGCAGCCACAGCAAGGGAAACAGCATTAAAAGTGCGATCGCGCTCATGATGCTGTACGTCCACAGGGTGCTCCACGGCGAGGGAGTGTTGTTTGGGGAATTTGGTTTTTTAGTTTTGAGATTGTTCATTGTTGGGATATGATAATAAGTCCTTGCTTCGTGAGAAGCCTTGTTGTCCATAAGGGGATTATTGCCATGAAACCGTTTATTTACGAAACTATGTACATTCTGCGCCCAGATTTGGGTGAGGAAATGACAGACCAGGCGATCGCTAAATATCAAACTATTTTGCGCGATCAAGGTGCTGAAAGCATCGAAACTCAGCACCGCGGCAAGCGCCGCTTGGCTTACGAAATCGGCAAGCACCGGGACGGAGTATACGTTCAAATGAACTATACAGCTCCGGGCGCTGCAATTTTTACCCTAGAGCGCGCGATGCGTCTGAGCGAAGAAGTGATTCGCTATTTGACTATCAAGCAAGATGTGCCAGATGCACCTGAAGCGGAAGCTGAAGCTGAAGTCGCCGAGTAGCATTCCTGTCAACTTAACGTTTTATGTAGTACCAGTCTACTGTTTGACGATTAGGGCCGCTTATTCTCCGGCACGCCTTTCTTAAGGGCTACCCTGTACACACAACTTGAAAAACTAACGTCAGAGCCTTTCGCTCCCCCTGGCAGCCTCCTGAAAAAGAGGCTGGGGGGAGCTCTGGAATTGTGGAACATAGTTTTTTAAGGGCGGGACTTGATGTTAATTGAAATTATAGGTGAATGGGCGATTGTTTTTCTACGGGAGGACGATCGCTCTTTTTTGTGGGGAGACTGCTGGGACTTAATCTATTTTTATCAACAAACAAAGCTCGCTTTTTGAGGATGGCGAGGGCGATTCACTTAGCCCAACTCTATTATCTAGTTGACTAGAAAAAACTTGACTATGCTTGAGCATAGCTGCTTAATCATTGTAAATCTAATTGTGATTCGCTACTTATTAAATTTACTGTTAACTAAGGCAAATTCGACTTTCTTGAGAGGCAAAATTCTGCATCTATAACTCTGAACCAAACTATAAAGTTATTTTTGCCCTTGGCAATTAGGTAGCCGCTAAAATGTGGCTCTTAGAAGAGGAGTATTGTCAAATTTTGCCAACTGCTGCTTGAGGTTGGGCCTGAATCAACTAGCCCAAGGTCGATCGCACTCCCTGCAACCTCGATCGAGATTCTCGCCCCATAGCCCAATTGTAAACTTTTGTGACAATTTTTATTTGGTAGCTTTAGATACAGAATTGTCTGTTATAGTGATAGAAGAGAAGAAAAAACAAGCCCAACATTAATCTAAAGAATACGGAGGAACCCCATATGTCTACCGAAAATCAAGCTCGCTCTCTGATGATGCGCCACCACCAACTGGTGAAGAACCGCCAGCAATCCATGCTCAACCGCACCGCCACCGAAGTCGGGATGGAAGATACGCACTACTGGGGTCACATTCAAGGCAAACCGCAGCCCAGCTTTCAAGCCAGCTACGATCGCAGCAACGCCACTATGAGCTAGGGCAAACTCAATTTCGACAATTGTCTACGAAGTTATTACCTATAATTTGGAGAAATCAGTTATGTCCACTCAAGAACAAGCCCGCAACCTGATGATGCGCCATCAACACGTCGTCAAAAACCGTCAGGAATCCATGCTGAGCCGTGTGGCTGCTGAAGTTGGTTTAGATGCTGGTTCTCCAGCGAGTATCGATCGCAAATAACCCCTTTTTTCAACGGCGAGATAGTTGAATCGAGTGTGTTGTTTGCTAGCTAAAAATTAATAATGTCAATTACCAAACCGTCGCGACTTCTTCTTGAGTTCTAACTCAAGATTGGAAGCCGCGATTAGTTTTATGGGGAATTAGGAATTGGGAATGAGGAATGGGAAATTGGGCCCAAAAGAATGGCAAATCTAAAATCTAAAATCTAAAATCGTTCGACTGAGCGCTCACGCCGAAGTCTAAAATCTAAAATCTAAAATCTAAAATGGTATAATCCCCTTTCAGCAGATTGAAGGCTACTAGGGAGGTCATGATGTCAGACTGGAAAGAAATTGACGGCGGAGTTACAGCACCCAGAGGGTATCGAGCATCGGGAATTACAGCGGGCTTGAAGCCTTCAGGCTTACCAGATTTAAGTTTAATTTTGTCAGAGGTAGACGCGATCGCCGCCGGAGTCTTCACAACCTCCACTGTCCGGGCTGCTTGCGTGGACTACTGCCGCCAGCGTTTGCAAGCTAAACCCAGTGCGAAAGCAATTTTGTGCAATGCGGGACAAGCTAATGCTGCTACTGGCGAACAAGGTTTGGCAGATGCCCTCGAAAGTGCCGAATTGTTGGGAGAAGCGCTGAATATTCCTCCAGAATCGATTCTTTTGGCCTCCACTGGCGTCATCGGACAGCGGATAAAAATGGAGCCGCTGAGGGCGGGAATTCCCCGATTAGTTGCTGAGGCATCGGAAACTGGTTCCGATGCGGCGGCTAAGGCTATTTGTACGACTGATTTAGTGCCGAAAACGATCGCGCTGGAAACCATGTTTGGCGATCGACCCGTCCGCATCGGCGGCATTTGCAAAGGTTCGGGAATGATTCACCCGAATATGGCAACAATGCTGGCATTTGTAACTTGCGATGCAGCAGTGTCATCGCATTTGTGGCAAGAAATGGTGAGTCGGGCGGCTAACAGAAGTTTCAATCAAATTACTGTTGACGGCGATACCAGTACCAACGATTCGCTAATTGCTTTGGCAAACGGTCAATCCCGCACACCCGCAATTACAGAAATGGGGGCAGATGCTGAAAAATTAGAGGCGATGCTGACAGAAGTTTGCGTGCATTTAGCAAAGGCGATCGCCCGTGACGGCGAAGGTGCAACTTGTTTGGTGGAAGTGCAAGTTAGTGGCGCGCTAGATGAAGTTTCTGCGAGTAAAATTGCCAAAACAATTGTCGGTTCTTCTTTGGTGAAAGCTGCTATTTTCGGACGCGATCCGAATTGGGGCAGAATTGCGGCGGCGGCTGGGCGCGCTGGTGTCGCTTTCGAGCAAGAGAATTTGCGGATTCAATTGGGGGATTTTTTGATGATGGAAAACGGACAACCTAAAGAGTTCGATCGCGCTGCTGCAAGTAATTATATGAAAGCGGCTGCGGAAGGGGAATATTTGAAGGCTGATACGGTTTTAATTCAGGTTAGTGTCGGGAATGGCAGCGGTTTTGCGAAAGCTTGGGGATGCGATTTGAGTTACGACTACGTGAAGATTAATGCGGAGTATACGACTTAAATAAGTCCAGGCGGTTAGAAGTCCTGGTGGTTAGAAACCGCGCCTACAAAAACAAAACCAGACGAGAGAAAGTTGAAGGCAAATTTCACACAATTTAAACTAAATTCCCTCCCCGTGGGGGGAATTTAAAAAATCTCAAACCTTTACTCACCAAGTTAATCTCAGCTTTTTTCCTCCTCATTTTAAAATCGCTAAAGCCGTTACAGAGCTCAGCTTTTTAGGATTTTAACAAAAGAGCGCTAAAAATCTTATTCAGACTAAGTTTCAAGACTTTTTAAGGTTATTATTAATAATAAAAAAGTCTTGAAAACACGCCCTAACCAAAACTATCGGAGACAAACACATAGCCGCCACCATATCCAACATTATCATCCACTAATATTAAGCCCTCGTTACCCTGCGGTTCGCCACTCTGAGCAAGCCCATAATTCACCACGCGCAACAACCGCTGCGGCGTAAACGATTCCAATTCCACAAAATTGCCTGCATCCAGCCATGCTAGTTCTTCTGCTGTTAAACTTTGCCTTACAGCGTCGGGTAATTGACGGGCTGTTTGTGCGATTGTTTGAGATTGCTGCACAAACATATCGCGGGATGCTAAGATTTGACGGGGAGAAATTCCCAAATCAAAAATTGTCACCGCTTGATTCGCAAACCAGTTTGGATTAGTTCGCAGTTGATTTACCAAGCGAACTCCTGCAGGGCTCGCATTGTGCAGTGCATAGACTTTTAAATCGGTATTGCGCCGCAGCATTTCAATCACGGTACTGAAGATGCTTTGGGGATAGCCACTAATACTAAGAATGGCGCAGTTGTTTTCAAAATGGACGTTGTTGGCAATCAGGAATTGAGCGATTTCGTCACTGTCGCAGATAATTGCGCGATCGAAACTGTAGGCGCTAACTTCGCGATCGATGCTGGCGGGTAAAGCTTCTTGACGAGGTGCAGGGAGCAGTTTTTCTAATGTGCCGTTCACTGTTTGCCAGTCTCGCAGCCATTTATCGCTCTGCGCTTGATTAACTAGAAATATTTCACCCGTTATCTGTGGGCGAGTTTTTTGGTAAATGCCGAGCCAGTAGGAAAATAGCCCTAGTATAATCGCTACGATGTATCCTGGAAAATAATCAAATATTAGGCTTCCTGAAATGCCGCTCACTAAAATAATTCCCCCTAAAATTTGGAGGTTTTTAGCATTAATTCTTCTGCCGCGAATACCTTGAGCAGGAGATTTGCTGGAGTGGAAAAATAGCCATATCCAAATCAAATTGTAGAGAGCGAAGGAAATAATAACTGCGAATTGTGAGGAAAAAATAGCAAGAGCGAAGGTAAGGGAGAAGGTTCCAGCAAATACGCTAAACAAGAAGTAGGTCAAAATCCAACTGGTTTCTGGCGCGCGAGATTTAAGCTTTTGGTCAATAAAATACAAAAACTGTTTGTGCGTAAAAAACAACATATTTTGGCTGGAAATATTTTCGATCGCCTTTTTGAAAAAGGGATCGGTGAATGCCAATGTTTTATCAGTGACGGTAGTGGGTTCAAAGACAAACGGATGATTGCAATTCTTACAGCGACCTGAGTTCCTGGTACGATCGCGCAAATTGTTATCGGTATTACACTGGACGCATTTCATTCCCATTTCGGTTACTCCTGATTGATTTAATGGATTTATATCGTTGACGGTTGTTTTGGAATGATTTTACCGCAGAGGCCGCAGAGGGCGCAGAGGAAGAGAAGAGAGATAACTTCGTTACAACCGAGATGTTACACCATTGTCAGCAACAGGCAAGATGCCTGTTCCACAAGAGAATTTATTTATTGTGGAACAGGCATCTTGCCTGTTCTTAAGAATGGTGTAACATCTCAGGTTTAAAATACTTGCCCGTTTAACAAGATAGAATAGTCTTCTCGCTGTCGAATTAATCGATCGCCCTTAGCATCAATTAACACCTCAGCAGGGCGGGGGCGGTGCAGAAAATGAGATGACATCGCATAGCCGTAAGCCCCGCTATCCAAAATTGCGATCGTATCCCCAGTTTTGAGTTTGGGTAGCCAACAGTTGCGCCCCAAATAATCCCGCGAATAAGTTGTGTTGCCGCAAATATCCGTTTCATGCCGCGATACATCGCCAGTTTCCCAAGTTGCGATCGCCCGATAGCCCCCGTGCACCGCAGGTACCGATAGATTTGATACAGTCGTATCCACGCCGACAATTTGCCTGTCGCCCAACCACTTCACCGAAACAACTTTCGCAAGCAAAACGCCACAACCTGCGATCGCCGATCGTCCCGGTTCAATCACCAACTCGATCGGGCGAGATAGCGCACTCAATCGTTCAGTAATCGCCGCACCAAACTCCCGCCAGTCAAACACCGCACCGCCTCGATAGGGATAGCCAAAACCACCGCCAAAATCGAGGGTTCGCCAATCGGGCAACAGTTGGGCGATCGCAATTAGCCGATCGATCGCCTGCGTAAAAGCACTCGTGGCGTTAGTTCCAGTCCCCCTATAAAAATGCAATCCGGTAATCCTCAACCCCTGCTGCTGCGCGATTTCGTTGGCTTTCTCGAATTCGGCGGGACGCACTCCAATCCGACTGTCTCCCGTCAATTCTGGTGAGTTGAGGCGCAGTCCAATTTCGGCACGGATCGATCGCGGTTGACTCCCGGAATATTCGCAAAAATCTTGGAGTTGGGACAGACAATCGAAGTTAAATTGATCGATCTTCCATTCAATCAATTGCTGAATATCCGCCCTGTTGAGGTTACTGCCGGTGTAGACAATGCGATCGCTCGTAAAACCCGCTTTCAGTCCCAAAAAAACATCCCCCGGTGTATTCGCGTGTAGCCCCCAACCAGCCTGCTGAATCAATTGCAACAGAGCAATATTGCCGTTGGTGACGCTAGCAAAATGAAACTGAACGTGCGGATAGTCGATCGATCGGGTAATATCGTCAAGGGTTTGACGGAGGATATCGGCCTGATACACATATAAAGGCGAACCATAAGTTGACAAAAGTCGCTGGGCCATTGCTTCGGAGAACGGCGGCGAATGAGTTTTGGTTTCATTCTGTAGCAAAGATTCCGTCATAAGGAAGAAGTTTGGCAACGAGGAATGTACGGGATTTAACGGATGTAACGGAGGTTATATCAAGTCCGATGGATCTGTCTGATATAATTCCATATCTTGTAGGGGCGGGTTCACCATTATTCTCAAATTCAAAGCCAACAAATTTATAAACCCGCCCCGCCCATATCAACTGTCAACTGTCAACTATCAACCATCAACCTCCTTCGATATTTCCAAATGCGTTGCCCGATCGCCGGTGGCAACCAAAACACATGATCGAGCGATCGCTTAACCGGAATTTCGCCTAAAACCTCGGTTCGCCATGCCTGCCACATCAGCAGCAACCAGAGATTATTGCCAATATAGCGATCGCGCATGGCAACTCCGAGTTGTCCCGATAACATCGAGTCAGCCAAATGGGGCTGCCAGCAATTTTGCGATCGCAACAGATTCGGATTCAGCCGATCGCCGATCGCAGCCCAAAACTCCCGGTAATACCAAACCTTCAACGGGACTCCCATCCCGCGCTTTTCCCGCCAGACAATTTCCGGTGGCAACCAGCGTTCGGAGGCTTTTTTGAGGATGTATTTTTCGCACGCACCTTGCAGTAGCAGCTCGCCAGGGAGTTGAAACGTCCACTCCGTGAGGTCGGGGTCGCAGAAGGGCGATCGCACCCACAAACCGCAAGCAAACCCCAATGCCGTTGCCCTCGGCTGAATATTTTGGGCACCTTTGAGCATCAGCGAAGCCCGCCGCAGCCTCGCTAGCAGGGAAGGACACCTCTTCGACAAACAACCGGGATCGATCGCGTCTTGCAGATAAACGCTCAAATCGTGAGACTGGATGCGATCGAGCATTTCTGGCGAAAAAATCTGTTTTTCATAACCATAAAATCGCTGAAACGTCCGCAAATACTGCTGTTCAAAAGTTTCTTTTCCGGCCGGATGTTCTGCCGTGTAAACTCCGTGTGCAATCAAAGGCTTGTTTGTCCATCCGGCAAATAACTGATCGCCATTCTCGCCATTGAATACAACTCGCACGTCTTGCGCCGCCGCCTGTTTGAGCAAAAACAGCGCAGCCGTCGTGCCATCTCCATAGGGTAAATCGAGGGCTTTGGCGGTTGGCCCGATCGCCCGCAACACTGCATCGCCCGTCGCCGCCACTCGGATCAGCGGAATCTGAAAAAAGTCCGCCACCTGTTGGGCGTAGGGCAGTTCGGAATAGGCTTCGACACCAAAATCGAGGGCATAGGCGCGCACCTGCAAGCCTGCTTTCACTAGCAGCGCCGTTACCAGGGAAGAATCGATGCCGCCGGAGAGTAAAACGCCCACGGGTTCGTCGATCGGCAAATCGGCCACTTGTCGATCGATCGCCTGTTGCAACAGCCCTTGCAATTGTGCGATCGCCTCATCCTCACGGCGCAGTAGTTGGGGCGCTTCTTGCCAAGCTGAAGGCAGCGATCTCACTTTCGGCAGATCCTTAATATCGGCGATTTCCCAAATCATCTCGCTTCCGGCTGCTACGGA
Source organism: Microcoleus sp. SVA1B4 (assembly GCF_036700545.1). Classification (NCBI taxonomy): domain Bacteria; kingdom Bacillati; phylum Cyanobacteriota; class Cyanophyceae; order Oscillatoriales; family Microcoleaceae; genus Microcoleus; species Microcoleus sp. SVA1B4. Next base: position 26,141 of record NZ_JAUBPB010000005.1, on the reverse strand, counting down.
TGCAATTTGCTCGATCGGCGTTAACGGCGTGGGCACGTAGGAAAAACAAGCATAACTGTGTAGGGCGATCGGGCTAATTTGAGGGGAAGCAATCAGCGGTAGCAGCAATTGCATTTGCGTCGAAAACCAAATCGTTTCTCCCAACTGCATCCAGTACAACGGCACTCGCCCAAACGGATCGCGCCCCAGCCTTAGCTGTTTCCCTTCTACCGCGGCCCAAGCATCTCCCGGTAAATCGGTTGGCCCAAATCGCCCGCAAGCATTCAGCGTCACTGTGTCAGCCGTGAGGATTGATGCAGAGGCGATCGCCCACTCTGATAATTTGCCCTGCCGAATGCAGTAATCTGGGACTAAACGGCTGAGCGTTTTTGTGCGATCGTCCAGTCCCCAATAGCCGATGAAATGTGCAGGTTTGTCGATCGCACCCATTAGATATCTCCCATAATCATTGTGGAACAGGCATCTTGCCTGTTCAAAACAGGCTTTTTTGGATAAGTCTATTTATTTCACCGTGAAAGGTTCACTGCTGATGACGCGCCCATCCAGGGACATCCGAACTTCCCATTTGCCTGGGGCCGCAGCAGATCCGAGATCGTAAAAGCAGTGGGTATTCCAAACCGCAGTATCGATCGTGCGAGTTTGATACCTGCCCTGATGCACAGTTTGACCGCTAGAATTAATCCAGTCGCATTGTAAAGACAACTCACGACCGATCAGAGCATTTTGCAACGTCACCTGATAGTAAACGCGGGGATTGATTTGACGGTTGACTTGAGTAAGGCTGTCACCGCCCTTTTGAGATAGGGCAATTCGGTCTTCTCCTGCGACAATTTGAGCAGTTTGCTGCTGCTGATTTTGCCCGAACAGCACGCCTATACCGATCGCAGATATGACACACGCTGTCGAGGCGATCGCGATCCAGCGGTTGCGTCGCTGCTGTTTTTCTAGGACTTCGCGGCGGCGCATTTGGGCGATCGCATCTTCTAAAAGCTCATCAGGCAGATTCAACTCCCGTAAAATTTCTCTTACCTGATCGGGTTCCAATTCTAACTCGCGCTGCTGCGATAACTTGTCGATTTCAGCGACTACCTGTGCTAACTGAGTTTGAGTGAGTCGAGGTTCCATAGAGTTCCTTCCCAGTAAAAATTAGATATAAAAATCACATCACATTTCTCTTCTCTTCCTCTGCGCCCTCTGCGCTCTCTGCGGTTAAATTACTCATATTATTCAATAAACAGCTCTCAAAGTCAATTCATAAAAATCCTAACCTTAACCTCATAAAATTCATGTAAAAGCTATGGTAAGGTGCGTCGCCATCTATACTCTCCAATTTTTATTGAATCTCTGACAGCGACGCACCCTACACATTATCGCTAAGTCCTCTATTTAAGAACCTCGATTATAAAATCAAGACTGCTGCACACTTCTATTTTTGTTTCACTTAAAGGCAATTTGCCTGAATTGATTTTTTCCTGTTGGCGATTCAACCAAATTGCGTTTAATCCCGCATTTTTAGCACCACAATAATCAGCTTTGAAGCTGTCGCCGATATGCAACACATTCTCCGCAATACAGTTGTGCTTTTGCAAAGCGGCGGTAAAAATTTGAGAATCGGGTTTGGCTGCGCCAACTTCGGTGGAAATTGTCACTGATGTGAAATATTCAGCTAAATTTAGTGCTTTTAATACTGCATAAATTCTGGAATCGAAATTCGAGACTACTGCTAATTCTATTCCTTGTTGCTGCCACTTATTTAATGCTGGCAATACGTCGGCATAGACGAACCAAGGTTCGGCGGTGGCAAAATGAGCGTAGAGTTCGACAAAGAATTTGGGAAAGTCAGAAAATTGCTGGAAAATGCCTGCTATTTGGAATGCTTTTGCGGAAACTGTTTGCCACCACTCAAATTCTAATTGGGGAATTTTTGCCGTTTCTCTCCCTGGAAATGCCATCGGGCTTGCTGAGGCGAAACTTTGGAAAAAGGCTGCATTTAACTCTTCGCTTTTAACTGTTACTCCAAAACTCTTGGCTAGTTCTCCGTAGACTTCGCCGACGCTACCGCGAACATCAAATAGTGTACCTGCGGCGTCTAAAAAAATTACTTTGGTCATTTGTTATTTGTTATTTGTTATTTGTTATTTGTTATTTGTCAGGTTTTTGGGTGGTTTAAACCGCTACTATACAAACAAAGTCCGCCTGCGCGGACTAATAAATACAGTTAACAGTTAACAGTTAACTAACTTTTCAGCAAATCCTGAATCGGCTTGCTAATCCAATTGAAACCAACTTTTAGCTGATGATCAAATGTTGGCATCCGATAGAGATAGGCTAGGCGGCGAGCAATGTGGGCTAGTTGTCCGTCGAGTTTAATTCCTAAACCGGCTAGGGTGGCGTTGTCATTTCCTAATGTCATCATTTCTCCTAGGGGCTGATAGCGGAAAGGAAGTAATGGGCGGCCGGTCAGGGAGGCCCAAATGTTCCATGCGGTGTAGTCAGCTTGCTGGAAGGCTGTTTGGGCTGTTCCGGGGACTTTTTGACCATTTGCATCGTGACATTCAGCTAAGTCTCCCAAGGCAAATATATCTGGATGGTCGATAATTTGCATCTGCGGATTGACTATTAATTGACCGCGCTGGTTTTGTTTGAGGGGTAGCGATCGCACTGCTTGACTAACTTGAGTTCCTACTGTCCACAGCACTATGTCTACGGGGAGAACATCTAATTGTCCTTTGTAAAGTAAGGATATTGTGTCTGCTTCGATCGCCTCTACTGCTGTTTCTAAGTCGATCCACACTTTCCGTTTTTCTAAAGCTTGGGTGGCGGCTTGGCGGTTAAACTCCGGTGATGTCCGCAGAATCATGTCCCCTTGCTCAACTAACCGCACGCGACCTTTTTCTCCGAGTCGATCGGCTAATTTACAAGCTAATTCTACTCCTGAATAACCGGCGCCGACGATCGCCACCCGAATTTTGTCGTTGTTGCTGGCTTCTAAAAACCGCAGTCTTTCTTCTAAGCGGTAGGCGTCGTCGAGAGTGCGAAATGAGTAAGCATATTCAACGGCACCTTTGACCATATCTAGAGGGGTTTTGCCGCCTAAAGCTAAAACCAGGCGATCGCACGGAATTTCTGGCCCGTCGTGTAACTGCACTCGCTTTTGCTCCACATCGATGCCGGAGACAGTACCTTGACAAAAGCGCACACCTGTGTTTTCCAAGAGTTCGGCAAACGGGGGGGCAATTTCCCAGGTTTGGAGTTCGCCGGTCAGGAGTTCGTACAGCAAGGGAACGAACAAAAATCGATCGCGGCGGTCAACTAGGACTATTTCGGGTTTTTCGGTTTTGGAGAAGGGTAACTGACTCAAGCGCAGGGCTGTGTAGAGTCCGCCGAAGCCTCCGCCGAGAATGCAAATCCGGGGTTGTTGTTGAGTCATGGTTTTTTGTTTGAGGGGCTGGTCGGTAGCAAGGAAACTTATCTTATTCTAACGAGAGTGAGGGAGTGGGGAAGGGGAGTGGGGGAGTGGGAGAGTCGCAGAGTGGGAAAGTGAGAAAATCTTCCCTATTTCCCTCGAACCTCAACATCCATTCGTTAAATCCGTTAAACTGAGATGTTGCACCATTGTCAGCAACAGGCAAGATGCCTGTTCCACAAGAAAATCTATTCTTTGTGGAACAGGCATCTTGCCTGTTCAGAAAAGGCTTATTGAGAATGGTGCAAGATGTGAATTTAACTCATATGTTGCACCATTCTCAATAAGGCAGGACTTACGCACGCATCTTGCCTGTTCTTGATAATAGTTCTCTTCACAAGAAAATGCACTTGTTGTGGAACAGGCCTCTTGCCTGTTCTTGATAATTGTGCTCTGGGCGTGAGTTAAATCCATTAAATCCGTTAGACAATGCGTTTCCGAACTGTTTTCTACCTTTATAGCCTTGATTAGCTCTACCTATTAGCCACCCTCAAATTTTCTGAATGTTCGCAGAACTAATTTTGTACTATATTAGTTTATAACGAATTATTTCGCCAATTTAATTCACTTTTTATAGGGTAATCTACTCTAACACTTGCCCCCGCACTCACAAGTGAAAAAATCATGCAAATTTCCTCTAATTCTTCTAAATTTAAGAACGGCGATCCCAATAAGGAAGACGGCTCATCTTTGTTAAAAAGCGAAGAAAAATATAAAAATTTAGTAGCTAATATTCCTGGTGCTGTCTACCGCTGTACCTGCGAGTATACGGACGAGGAGGAATTAACACGCACAATGGCGTTTTTGAGCGAGGCTGTTCAAGAAATATCAGGCTATCCTTCTTCTGATTTTATCAACGATCGCGTCCGTTCTTTTGCCAGCATTATCCATCCTCAAGACCGCAAAAATGTGGATGCTACTGTCAAAAAAAGTGTAGAAACCAGAACTCCGTACATCCTTGAATACCGGATTGTCCGGGCTGACGGCGCTATTAGCTGGGTTTACGAAAAAGGCAAAGCTGTTTGCTGCGAGGCGGAAGAGGATAGAGGAAAACAAGAGGAACAAGGAGAAATTGAGGGCTTTTTGTCGGCTGTGGTTTTGCCAGTTTCGCCGGTTTCGCCGATCGCAAATTCTCAGTGTCGGGTTGTTTATCTCGACGGAGTAATTTTGGATATTACGGAACGAAAGCGAGCTGAGGAAAACCTGCGAAACACTCAAGATTTTCTGAATGCGGTACTGCAAAATCTACCAATTAGCGTCTTTATTAAAGATGCTGTAGAGCAAAAATTTATTTATTGGAATACTGCTAGCGAAGAATTGTTTGGCTATTCCAGGGATGAAGTGATTTTAAACAATGCTGCTGACTTGTTGGAGTCAGTTCAGGCCAATTACTTGCAAGCACAAGATTTAGAAGTGCTGGAAACTAGAAAAGGCGTAGATTTGCCCGAACAAACTATCGAACTTCCGCACCGAGGCAAGCGGATTTTGCACACAAAAAAAGTTCCTTTGTTTGACGAATCGGGCGCGCCTAAGTACATTTTGGGTATTGCTGAAGATATTACGGAAAGCAAAAAAACTGAAACAGAATTGTTGCGCTTGGCCATTGTGGCTCAAAAAACGCAAAATGGTGTGATTATTACTGATGCTCAAGGCTGCATTGAATGGGTGAATGAAGGATTTACTCGGATTAGCGGTTATGTGCTGGCAGAAATGCAGGGAAAAAAACCGGGTGATGTACTGCAAGGCGCTCAAACAGACCCGGTAACTATTGCTCAACTGCGATCTGCTTTGGCTGCGGGCGTGCCGTTTAATCAGGAAATATACAATTACAGCAAGGATGGAAAGGGTTATTGGGTGGCGCTTTCGATCGCCCCAATTTATCAAGAAAATGGCGAACTAGAAGGTTTTATTGCGGTACAAACTGATATTACGGATCGCAAGCAAGCAGAGGCAACAGTCAGGGAGAGGGAGAATTATTACCGCTGCATTGTCGAGACGGCTTCGGAGGGCGTTTGGATGTTTGACAGCGAAAGTATCACGACTTTTGCTAACAGCATGATGGCCGAAATGCTGGGGTATACTGTGGAGGAAATGCTGGGGCGATCGCTATTTGAGTTTATCGACTGCGAGTCTAGGAAAATAGCAGAAAGTTACGTCCAGCGCCGGCGGCAAGGCATTCGCGAACGCCACGATTTTAAGTTTACTCGCAAAGACGGATCTCACTTGTGGGCGATCGTCTCGGCGACGCCGATGTTCGACGGTGAGGGCGAATTTTCCGGGGTGTTGCGGATGATTACCGATATTAGCGATCGCAAACAAGCCGAAGCAGAATTGCGCCAAACTCTCCAAGAGTTGGAATTTGAAAAATTTGCTTTGGATCAATCGGCAATTGTCTCGAATACCGACGAATTCGGAGCCATTACCTATGTCAACGATCAATTTTGCGAACTCTTTAAATATTCCCGAGAAGAACTGATTGGCAAAACCCACAGACTTGTCAATTCTGGCTATCACTCAGCCGATTTTTTCAAGGAGCTTTGGTCAACCATCCGCCAGGGAAAGGTTTGGCGAGGAGAAATGAAAAATCAAGCTAAAGATGGCACATTATTCTGGTTGGATACTACCATTGTACCTTTCTTAAATACCAACGGCGAACCCCATCAATATGTAGCAATTCGTAAAGATATTACCGATCGCAAACACGCAGAAGAAGCGGTGCGACTTTCCGAAAGTCAATTGAGGGCTAAAAATCAAGAATTGGCAAAAGCCCTGCGGGATGTGCATAAAACTCAAAGCATGATGGTTCAAAATGAAAAAATGGTAAGTTTGGGGCAATTAGTCGCTGGCGTTGCTCACGAAATCAACAATCCAGTTAGCTTTATTTACGGCAACGTCATGCACGCTGACGATTACTTTAAAGACTTGCTAAAAATGCTGCAACTTTACCAGCAGGAATACCCGCAACCAACATCGGCAATTCAACAAGAAATAAATGATGTTGATTTAAATTTTCTGCTCAAAGATTTGCCGAACCTCTTAAATTCGATGAAAATGGGAGCAGAGCGAATTCGTCAAATTGTGCTGTCACTGAAGAATTTTTCGCGATTAGATGAAGCCGAACAAAAGCAGGTGGATATTCACGAAGGGATTGAAAGCACTTTGTTGATTTTGCAACACAGGTTGAAAGAAACGGCAGGGCATCCTAAAATTGTACTGATCAAAGAGTTCGGGAATTTGCCCCGCGTACAGTGTTATGCAGGACAGTTGAATCAGGTATTTATGAATATTATCGGCAATGCAATTGATGCTTTGGAAGAGGCAATGGAGACTGGACAGTGGGCGCAGGGGGAACAGGCGCTTATTCCTTATTGTCCTTCGCCGACGCTGCGGATTTGTACGGAGGTAAAATATGAACAGGATGCTTTGATGCCACCCGATTCTGCTGTTTCTGATACTTCGATTCGGCATCCTTCTCATATTGTGATTAGGATTGCTGACAACGGCCCGGGGATTCCGATAGATGTTCACGAAAGGCTGTTCGATCCGTTTTTTACTACGAAAGAACCCGGTAAAGGTACTGGTTTGGGGCTGTCTATTAGCTATCAAATTGTAGTGGAAAAGCACGGCGGGCAGCTTCATTGCGATTCTGCACCGGGTCAAGGTACGGAATTTGCGATCGAGATTCCTGTAGGGAATAGTCAGTAGTCAGTAGTCAGTAGTCAACAGTCAACAGTCAACAGTCAACTAATGAAATATAACGTAATTTACGACGGCAATTGCAATCTCTGCGTTACCTTGGTGCAGTTACTAGAAAACTTAGATAAAGGCCAGAATTTTGAGTATATTTCCATGCAAGATTTAGAGCAATTAAATCACTTTGGGATTACGTCTGGTGACTGCGAAATGGGGATGATTTTGATAGATGGCAACACCCCGGAACGCCGCTGGCAGGGCAGCGATGCGGCGGAGGAAATCGGACGGATATTGCCTGCTGGCGAGGTTTTTGTGGCTGCTTATCGGGCAATGCCGGGGATGAAGTGGATGGGCGATCGCGTGTACGAACAAGTCCGCGATAACCGCTATACTTTGTTTGGCAAGCGATCGACTACTTACAAATCTGTTTATCCAGTTGGCTGTAAGTCGATCGGCAATTGCGACAATCGGGACTAATACCAAATCCACCTTCGTTTCCGTAGGGGCAATCCCCCCGTGGTTGCCCGATTTCAATCGCCGATTGACCTTCAATCTAAAATCTAAAATCTAAAATCTAAAATCGATTGATTGATTAAACAAATCAAAAATCTGCTGGCAAAAGTCTTTGAGTTTTTGCGCCGACTCCACCGCAGGTTCGGTTAGGCCGAGAAAATTCCAATTTTCCACAGTAGAAAAGTGCCACTGCTGACCACTATGATCGTAACCGGCGGCCTCAACTCCGATCGCCCGCCGATATCCTTCCACCGGATCTTGGTAAAATCGGATTTGAATCAAAATGCTGCGGCTTTGCAACAAGCGGCTTCTACCGGGAAAATGGAAGCCAATGTCGATCGAATCTGGATCGACAAGTTCTCTAGTATCCTCGTCATTCATCCAAGGTTTCAAATCGACTTTTGCATCCGGGAATTCGGACTTGAATAAATTAACAACCGCAGCAATTTTGCTGGCAACTTCTATATTTTTGGCTTGTTCGGCAGCGTTCACTCGAAATACTCCTATCAAATATAGTTATTACATTTAGCTAATAATGTAACTGCATACTGCCGAATGTAGACTGTGAACAGCGGACTTTTTAAAAGATAATTAGAGATTGACAAATTTTAAAAATTGTGTTACTCCCTCTTAGTCTGCGGAGGCAGACTTCGTTTGTGTAGACGCGGTTTCAACCGCCGAGTCCCTTAATTCAGCGGCAGGACGATCGCAAATTCCGAACCTTCTCCCAGCACCGATTCGCAAGTTAGTTTACCGCCGTGGGTTTCTTCCACAATTTGCCTGCTGATAGACAACCCCAAACCCGTACCTTTTCCTACTCCTTTGGTAGTAAATAAATGGTCAAATATTTTCGACTTGATCTCCGATGACATCCCTTGACCGTTATCTTTGATTTTAATCACCACGTTGTTGTTATCCTCCGAGAGATGAGTGATAATGGCGATCGTATTCGGTAAAGCTTCAATTTCAGCGTAAGTGCGACCCTGATTGAATTCGTCAAAACACTCGATCGCATTTGCCAGCAAATTCATAAATACCTGATTCAGTTGCCCAAAATAACATTTAACTGACGGGATATCTCCGTATTCTTTGATAATTTTAATCGCGGGGCGAGTATCTTTAGCTTTCAGACGATACTGTAAAATCATCAAAGTGCTGTCGATGCCCTCATGAATATTTGCTGACACTTTATTCGCACTGTCAGCGCGAGAAAAAGTCCGCAAAGACTTGCTAATATTGCGGATGCGCTCTGTACCTGATTTCATAGATAAAAGCATTTTCGGCAAATCTTCAATCAAATATTCTAAATCAATCTCTGATGCTTTATCCTGTAATTCATCTCCAGGATTAGGAAATTTTTCTTGGTAAAGTTGTAAGCAATCAATCAAATCTAAGCTAGCCTCAGCAGCAGCATCAAGATTGCCCGCAATAAAACCAAGCGGATTGTTAATTTCGTGAGCAACCCCTGCAATCAAGTTGCCTAGAGCCGACATTTTTTCGCTTTGAATCAGTTGCAGTTGCGCCTGTTGCAGTTCATTGAAAGATTTTTCTAACTGTTGAGATTTTTCTTTCTCGCGCGCGTACAAACCAGCATTTTCTACAGCAATAGCAACTTGAGAAATTAACACTTTGAATACTTCAACTCTCTCTGCTGTAAAAGCTCCTACTGTCAAAGCATTTTCTAAATAAATTATTCCGCGCCGCTGAGATTGATAAATAATCGGCAAACAGAGAATTGATTTGGGTTGATATTTCTGAATGTAGGCATCTACGTTAAAAGGTTCCGCGACAGTCGCATTGTCTAAAACTAGATGCTTTTGACTGCGGTGTACGTAATTAATCACAGACAGGGGAACATCTTGACTATTTTCTACGGGAATAGAGGGTAAGAGTGTCACTTTATCCTCCGCAAAACTTCCAGTAGCTTCTATGCAGAGGATCTCGTTTTTCACCAGCAGCAGCACTACTTTTTGAGCCGCTGCATTTTCTAAAATAATTTTGATTAATTTGGTCAACAATTTTTCTAGAACAATTTCACCATTAATGGCTTGCGCCGACTTAATAAAAGTAGCTAAGTCTAATAAATCGCCTAAACTACTACTGGTAGTATTTCCCGTGGTAGTGCGGGTGACATCGAGGGTTGGGGTTGGAATTGTGCGCGTCTGTGCTGCTAAGAAAGGATGTGTTGATTCTAAGTGTTTAACTTTAGCGATGGCTCCCCAATGGATATATCCATAATAGGCTTTAGTCAGATATGCTTGAGAAACTATCTCTTTACCCAAATATTGATAAAATTCTCCTGCTAATTCATAGGCTAATGCTTCCTCTTGAATGTAACCGTTTTTTGCGGCTCCCTCAATTGCGCGATCGTACAATTCCATTGCTTCGGTATTTTGCCCCAACACTCGCGCTGTTTCCGCTGCTACCAAGTCGTATTTGTGTTGATAATTCATCGGAGCATGAACTGCCCATTTTTTCATCTTCTTTTGGTTTTGCAGCACTTTTTTCAAATATTGCTTTTGTTCCCCTTTGCCAGTTGCTGGATACAAAGCTATCATACTGAGAGATGAGTAAAAATTATTCAGAGCAACCACATCGAATCCGGCTACAGACTCCTCATGTTTCTCAAATAACCTTGAATTTTCTAATGCTTGAGCATAGTTTTTGAATATAAAATTAAGCTGAGTTTTGGCATGATAAACCAAACCCACTAAAAAAAAGTTTTTAGATTCTATTAAAATGGGGAGCGTTTTGACTTCATTAAATCTCTCACCGACTAAATGACAGGGTTCGACAGCTTGACCGAGCAAATTGAGGGCTGTCTGCCTGCCTATACTTATATACTGTACAGCCATTTCTAGTTTAGATTGCTGCATTAGTTTCATATATTTACCAGTCTCCTGTTCCACCAAATCTAGCGGCTCTCCTATCGACATTTTGTTTAAGCAATATGCACCTATAGCATAACCAGCAAATTCCAAATTTCCAGTTTCCATCCCATTTGTAAAACCTTCTTTGAGATCGCCTAATCCTGACTTGAGAGCAGCTTTCCAGTGGTGAATAAAAGAACCAAATGTTGGATAAACTCTACTTTTGATTGAACGGGAGGGAAATTTGTCTAACAGCCTAATTGCCAGTTGACCGAATTGGTATGCCAAACTAATGTCCCCTAGCTTGCACATAACTACGCCATAATAAACGTAGGCAATACTTGCATAAGGCGAATTACCGTATTTAATACACAGCTTGACCATCCTAAATGCCAGCAGCGGTATCAGTGGGGGTTTTGCCTGAATAGCACTGCTGAGAATCCCTGATAAAATCCGCATGGCTGCTTGTTTTTCGGGATCAATCATTTCTGGCAAGTTAGCTAAATCCTCAATTCGTTTCAATCCCAAGCTCAGTTTGGTATTACTCAGTCCCGCCATAATATGTAGCGCGTGGGGATTTTGAGGAAAAGAAATGCCTAAAAGTTTCAGAACTTCTAGTCCTGTGTTGAGTGCTTCTACCACTCTATTTTGAGCGTTATAAGACTGGATTTGAAGTTCATAAACATTCACTTTCTCGAGTAAAGTTTTAGCTTTTTGCAGTACAACATCAACCAGCTTTCTTGAATCTTCATAGTTGATATTTAAGTATTCAGCTTCGGCTGTTGACTCGTAGATTTCTAACGTTAAGTCATAGTGACATTGCCAAGAATCTGCCGGCAATAATTCCATAGCAACCCGCAAATACCTAACAGCAGCTTCATAGGCCGCCGCCGCTTTGGCTTTGCGTCCAGCAGTTAAATTTAATTGTGCCAACTGAGTTTTTTCTGACTGTTGGCTAATCGTCTCAATTCCGACATTTAATTGATTGACGATATCAAATATGTTTTCTTCTAGCTTGTCTGCTGGAGTATTATTTAACAGTAATTGACCGATTTTTAAATGGGTTAATTGCTTTTGGTCTTCGGGAATGAGCGAATATGCGGCTTGCTGAACGCGATCGTGCAAAAATTTGTAAGTAACCCGCGAAGTGTCTAACTTGAGGTTGATTGATTCGGCTCGATCGAAAACTAAAGGAATGCGATAGGCATCACTCAATGGTAGAATTAACCCGGATTGTAAAGCTGAATAAAGTTCAGTTGCTGTAGTATTAGCTGACTTTTCGCTAACAAGTGACAGCACATCTAGAGTAAATTTATCTCCCACGCAAGCTGCTAGCTTCAACACTTCTTGCGTGGGTTCGGGCAGCTTTTTAATGCGAGAAGCTACCAGTTCCACCACACTTTTATCGGTGATTCCTATGGCTTGGATTTCATCGATACTCCAATACCAGCCACTGTGATTTCCCTGATTGGTAATGCGATCAAATTCAAATTTCAAAAGAGAGTCTTGATAAAGTGCTTGGAGTAATTGGGTCAAGAAAAAAGGATTGCCACCCGTTTTATTCCAGATTAAATCGGCTAGATTTGTTACTTTTTCTGTGCAAGTGTTAAGTGTTTCAGTGACTAATTCCGTCACATTTGCTAAATCAAGCGGTTGCAACACGATATTGTTGACTATTGTACCAGTTTTTTCAAGTTCTTCTACGGTCTGAATTAAGGGGTGGGTCGGACTAACTTCATTGTCTCGATAGGCACCGATTAGCAGCAAATATTCCTGGTCAGGGTCAGTTATTAGTATTTGCATCAACTTTAATGTTGCTGAATCTGCCCACTGCAAATCGTCTAAAAAGATAACTAGGGGGTGTTCTTTTTGGGCGAAAACGCGAATAAATTCTTTGAATACCCGATTGAATCGATTTTGGGATTCTATAGGGGCGAGTTCTGGGACTTCTGGCTGTTTGCCGATGATTAATTCAACTTTGGGAATTACGTCGGCAATGACTTGGCCCTCTGTTCCCACTGCTGTTAAAATTTTAGTGCGCCATATTTCTAATGAAAGTGCACTTTCGGTTAGCAATTGCCGCAGCAAGGAGTTAAATGCTTGGATTAATGAGGCATAAGGAATGTTGCGTTTTAATTGGTCAAATTTGCCGCTGATGAAGTAACCTTTTGACCTGGTAATTGGTTTGCTAACTTCGTTGACTACGGCTGATTTACCGATGCCTGAGTAGCCTGATACTAGCATTAATTCGCTTTGGCAATGGGCGAATTTTTCTGTATTTTGGTTGGGTGGAAAAGATGCGGCTGAAAGGGTTTCTGCATTGGGGCGGGCGGGTTTTTCTGTATTTAGGTTGGGTGGCAAAGATTTGGGTGAACCCGCCCCTACACGTTCAAATGCTGCTAATAGTTCGTTGACTTGTTGTTCTCTACCGTACAATTTTTGGGGGATTAACAATTGGCTGAGAATATCTAAGCGTCCGGGGATGAAGTCGGCAATTTGTCCGGTGGTTTCTAACTGATGCAAAGCAATTTCTAAGTCGGCTAACAATCCGGCCGCACTTTGATATCTATCTTCGGCATTTTTTGCCATCAATTTCATTACTATCTCTGAGATGGCGACAGGTATTTCTGAATTGATTTGATGGGGATATATTGGTTGAACTGCGATGTGGCTGTAAACTATTTCTAATGGGTCGTTGCTGCGGAAAGGCAATTTTCCAGTCAGCATTTCATATAATGTGATACCAAGGGAATAAAAGTCTGTGCGGTAGTCGAGGGTGCGGTTCATTCTCCCGGTTTGTTCGGGTGACATATAGGCTAAGGTGCCTTCGACTGAGTTGGGGTTGTTAAATTGCGGGTTTTCTTTGTTGAGTTGTGTAGCAATGCCGAAGTCGGTTAGTTTTACTTGTTTTGTTTGCGAGTTAATTATGATGTTGCTGGGTTTGATGTCTTTGTGAATAATGTGGTGAAAATGCAGGTATTGTAAGGCTTTGACTATTTGGAGGGCGATGTTTAATTTTGCTTGCAGACTCAAGGTTTCTCTTTCTAGCAGTTGGGCGAGGGATTCGCCGCCAAAGTCTTCTAAAACGATTCCTAATCGGTGGTCAAATGTTTCGATCCTGATGGCTTTGACGATTTGTTCGCTGTCTAAATTTTGGCTGATTTGATATTCGTGTTTGAGCCTGGTAATGGCTTCGAGGGTGGGATATTCGGCTTTGAGGACTTTCAGAATTACTGGGGGCGAGTCTGTCGGTGTTTGTCCGCGATAGATTATTGTTTCAACGCCTTCGTGCAGAGTAGAAATTATTTGGTATTCTGATAAGGTTAACATCACTTAAGTTATAAATTACAGGACATAATTGGGATTAGATTAACACTACTTAATCTAGATTTGGTGTGATTCCGATCGTGTATTTGGCGATTTCCCATCACACGGAATATACAAGAAGTGACAATGTGGGCTTGGTCGTTGGTGTCAACAAACATCTTAAATGTAATATTGGTCTTGTGTGTGAGTCCCGGATGTTTTCGCGGCACCGTTTTTCAGGGGGATGGGAGCGATCGCACGCAGGCCTCAAACAGGAGGAGATGGGAGCGATCGCACTCCGCCTCAAACGGGCTATTGAACGGGTTATCAATCGCTGACTACCGTAACTTCACAGATAGTAGAAATAGATTCCGGTTCAGGTAAAATACGCACGCGGGCGAATTTTAAACCGCTGACTCCTTGGAGTGATTCTACCATGCCCGTCTGAACTTTTGGCTCTACCCAACCTTCGCGAGACAAGTAGCGCAAGTATTGTTGGTACTCTTCCCATTCGTCTTCGGTTGAATAAACTACCGTTAACATTCCTGGCTGGGTAATTCGCTCTTGTGCGTCTTTGTCAACGGCTTTTTCGATCCGCTTTTTGACGAGTTCATAGCGGATGTCGCGAGTGCCTTTGACATCAAACATTTTTTCGGTGTTTTCGTTGTGAAAAATGTCGATCGTGGTATTCTGCACTAAGACTAAATGTGCGAGTTCCATGTTGATTTGAGACTCGGCTTGCAGGCGAAAAACTGTGCGGCCGCAATCGCAAATAGCTCGCAGTTGTTCGTACCGTAAACTGTGTAGGTGAAACTGGCTGAATGTGGGGTCGATCGATTTTCCTGCATAAATCATGTGATCGATGCCGTCGGTGCATTCGATATCGCAGTAGTGGGGCAAAATTTGCTGCATTTTTTCTTGCCAGCGAGCCCAGGTTTCTTGAAGTTTGGTGCTGATTAGGTTCAACATTTGGTCGTAGCGGTTGCGATCGCTGTAAACGCAGTTGTGCTCATTTTCACAGGCTGCTTGGTAAGCTTTAACTGCTGCCTGAACCTTGGGCCCGCACTGCACAAAATAGTCAAAATATACTTCTAAACGCTCGTTTAAATATTCGGCTGCTCGCACCTCCATATCGACTGTTACTTTTTGTTTTAAATGCTGGATGTAGTCGAGCAAGTCGAGTCGCAGTTGCTCGCCGAGGTGGGTAGTTTGTGTTTCGCAAACAGCATCAGCTATGACTAAACCTAAGCGAAATTGTTCGAGCAAATCAGTTTGAATGGCTCGGTTTCTTTCGTCGCTAGAACCGCGAATGTCCGAAATTCCGTATAGCGGATGAACATCAGCAAATACGATTGTTTCTGGAGGTAGTCCCCAACTTCGCCTTTCTGCTTCTTGAGCGAACCGCCACTCGACTGCGGGGTGGATGTTGTGAATGTGGGTAAACCGCTCCTGGATGGCTTGCCGCAGGGCTGCAATGAAGGCGGGAATGAGTTCTTGGGCGTGTTGAGCGTCAATGCCGTTGAAGTGGTTTGGCCGATCGCACAACAGCCCCACGACTCCCAAAATCCGTACCCCGCACCCCTCGCGGGTGACGGATTTGACTACGAGGGGCACCAGCAGCATCGATCGAGTTCCCATTCTCCGCAAAGTTCGATCGCACTCGGTTTCGCACTCCCTACGCAAGTCTGGCACATTCCAAACTTGATTTGCTGCTGTGGCCTTCAAAAAGTGAGAAGCTTCTAGGGAGTGCATTGAATAAAGAATCGGCTGCAAATGTTGGCCGTCTTTTGCAACTAATAGCTGTACCTGTTCGCCGTCGGGGCGCAGCAGCAAAGTGCCGTCAGCATGGAAGAGGGATCGCAAACACCGATCGATTCTCTCAAATTTCTCTGGCCGCAGCATCGAATCTTGATCGATCAATAACTGAGTCAGCCGCCGAATTTGCTCCTGCACAGTGACATCAAAACCTTCTAGCAACAGCAAGCCTTCTACGCGATAATTATCCAACTGCAATCGATCGGCTAAATTCTCCAGTTGATTCGGCTGCATCAGCCAAGCTTCCCGTTCCGCTACAGGCATTAATCTTAAAGAAATATCCGCAAATTCATCTATTTTTGAGTCAATTCGAGTAATTTTCAACTGTTCCGAACCCAGCCAAAATTCTATAAATCTAGGTTCTCTGTGTTTGGGATTTTTTACACTCGCCATGACAGGTTCTTCTAGCACCCGTAAACCGTCGATGTCAATTTGATAATATTGCTTAAATACCCAGTGCAAAAGGTGGCGGCGGTACAATTGTTCTGCTGTTTTGCCGTCCCCATCCTCGAATAGTTGCAGCAGAGTGATGTCGGTTTCTGCAAACAAACCGTTGGTAGATTGAGTTGCCAAGGACGTTTCCTCCCAACCTGCCAAGCGACAAAATGCCGCGTTAGCGTACCGCAGGGCAAAAGTTCCTGGTTGCATTACTGCGATTAAAACGCGACGATCGCCGAGAAATTGAAACAATCGCTGTAAATCTTGTTTCCACGTTTTCAAGGGTTCAATTTCTGAAGATTGACTGGGTACTTGGCCCGCCAAAGCTTCCAGTAGCTGTTCTATACTTGGTTCGCTGGGCAGATTGTTACTGTCTGGCTTTGTTGGGACGATATCTGTCGCTGGCAGTGATTTTACGGAGTTGTTGTTTTGATGGGAAGACGATTTAGGAGTAGACATGAGTAAAACACCTGAAAGCAGTGGATTTTGCCAAAAAATGTCAGCGATCGGCGATTATGGCTTTGTAAAGAGCTTATATCCTGTTTGTAAAGTTTGTGTATGGGTATCGGAAACTGGGTTTTTTCTCGGAGGATGGGCCCAGGGACTTTTACTTTTATTCACAAACAACCTCTCAGTCTCGACGTTATAGGTGATATTAACGTGTTTACTGCCTGGGGGGTAACACCCATTATAAGCGGTAGACAGTAGCGGATAGTGTCAATCGATTTTAGATTTTCTATTTTAGATTAAAGAATTGACCCTACGGATAAATGCGGGGGCTTGAGGATTTTCGATTTTAGATTTTGGATTGATTCCACGGATAAATCACGTGGCGGGTACCATCAAAAAATTCGTGTCAGCAACTAATGCTATTTGACTAAAAGGCGAGATATATAGCAGGTTTGGGTTGAATGAAGCACAGCCCTGGTAATTGGGAATTGGGAATTGGTAACTGATACGATCGCGTAACCGAAGTATTGATAATTGTAATTGACTATAGCTCAACAGGTTGCTTGTCATTAATTGAGAAAATAAAAATTGCAGCCCAAATCCAAACATTCTTGCTATTTGGCAAGAGAATAATTAAAATGTATAATACAGCTAAGAGGATTTTTGAAAGGACATAGTTATGGCTTTAACGGTTAACAATCTTATTGGCGATGTGACGGGATTTCCTGTATTTGCTGGGGGCGGGCCACGTCTTTTGGCATTCGCTACACCCGATGAGATTAACGTAGGGAATGGAAATTTGGCGTCTTTTCCCTGGGGAGTTTGGGGACTCGATGGCAACGATACTATAGGAGGTTCGTCGGATTCTAACGAACGGCTGTTAGGAAATAACGGCAATGATATTATCGGTGGTGGTGGCGGAAATGACATAATTTACGGCGGGAAAGAGGACGATCGCCTGGATGGAAATGATGGCAACGACGTAGTTAGGGGCGACGCCGGAAATGACCTGATCTTCGGAGGGTTCGGAAACGATATCCTGCGGGGAGGGCAAGGAGACGACGATTTAGAGGGCAATGAGGGCGACGATTTCTTAGCAGGCGATCGGGGAGTTGACGTGCTCACGGGAGGCCTCGGTGGTGACATATTCGTCCTCAGAAGCAACGATGAAGCATTTGGTATAAATGGAGCCGATGTCATTACCGATTTTAACTTCGACGAGGGCGATCGCATCGGTTTGACGGACGGTTTAACAGAACTAGACCTTTTCTTTGAAAACGACAATTTGATTGCTTACGATAACGACGGAATCATCAACGACATGGTGATTGAAAACATATTTACCGGACAGATTGTGGGGATAGTTTTAAACACGGACAACTTTGAACTTATCGGTGCATTTGAACAGGCAAGTCCGTTTGCTTTGGCAGTTAACGGTTCTCAATTCCAGTTTTTGGCTTAGTTATTTGTAGGGAATTAGACTGGCAAAATCCCCCATAACCCCCCTTAACAAGGGGGGAACAAGAGCGATCGAAGTCCCCAATTTCTCCCTTTATATATTATTATGCTAATCTAAAAGTAGAAACTAAAAATCGGGTAAAGTATATATGACCATTGCCACTCACCCCAAATTAACTGCACTCCCGGAACAGCGGTTGATTTTGCCGCTATCAATGACTTGGGAACAGTTCAAAGCTCTGGATTCCTTGCTAGAGTACACTCGCAGTGTTCGCTTGTCTTACCTCGACGGATATGTGGAAATTATGACACTTTCGCCGGAACATGAAACCATTAAATGCCTGCTGGCAGGAATGTTAATGATCTTTTTCTTAGAAAAAGATATTAGTTTTACACCGACAGGGAGTGCTACACTCCAAGGGGAAACAAAAGGCAGCAGCAAGGAACCAGATTTATCTTACTATTTTGGCGAAGACAGACGGCAGCGAGAAACACCCGATTTGGCGATCGAAGTTGTTTTTACTAGCGGAACTATTAATAAACTGGAATACTACCGCAGATTTAACGTAGGGGAAGTTTGGTTTTGGGAAGACGGAGTATTTTCGATTTACCAACTGCACTCGGAGGGTTACGATCGCGTTTCTGGGAGTATGCTGTTGCCGGATTTGGATCTAGAATTGCTGGGGAGATGCCTGCAAATGTCCGAAGAAAAAGAAGCTTTGAAAGTGTTTCGGGACGCAGTTAGAGCTGGTTAACCTAGAAGATATACAAATAAAATATGGCCTAGTAAGGCCGGCAATGGCGGAAATATACGAAATGTACGAAATGTCATAAAAATCGAAATCATCTGAAAACATCAGGGTTTCTGGTTTTCAGAAATTTTATTTTAATCTATACTATTCGGAGTATTAGGGCTTACGCATTTCGACCAAAGAAACCGGGTTTTTTACCGAATCTGTGGTAATAACGGGTCTTCGGGGCAAAAAACCCGGTTTCTGGACTCCCATGCGTAAGTCATAAGTATAAAAAATCTTACTCTTCAGCAAATATCTATGAATAGGGATTATTCGCGGTTTGATTCCCTCGCCAGCATCCTCGCAGGAACAGTAACAGTAGCAGGAATAGTCGTCTTTGCAGCAGCACCTGTTTTCGCAAAAACTCCCCAAGAAATTGCCAAATTCGCTGAATCTGTCACCGTTCAAATTAACAGATCGGATAAGCGTGGTGGAACGGGATTTATTATTGCAAAACAAGGTACAACCTACACTCTCCTGACAGCTAACCATGTAGTTGATGATGATAAACTTACCTATACAATTCGCAGTCATACGGGAAAAAACTATCCAGTAACCCGTCGTGTACTATTACAGAAAGGTCAGAATGCTCCCGATTTAGCAGTGGTAACATTTAACAGTGCAGATTCTTATCCTGTTGTCACTTTCGGCGATTCCGAACAAGCGACAGTTGCTACACAAATTTTTGTGTTTGGCTATCCAGGTATTCCGGCTAGCAGAAACCAGCACCAAAAAGAGCGCAATTTCGAGTTTGTGCCGGGCTTCGTTACAAGCAGAATTTCAAGTCATCCCCAAGGGTATAATTTGCGCTACAATGCTGTCACGAAAGGGGGAATGAGTGGAGGGCCTGTATTTGATGGAGAAGGGCGGGTAGTTGGAGTTCATGGAGAGGGCGATCGGGATTACGATCCTGTCATTGACGGAAAAGTTATTACAGGTTTAGCCGATATTAAAACAGGATTTAATTCAGCGATTCCTATCAACACTTTTATAGCTAAATTATCCGAAGCAGGTTTAAATCGATCGGCTCTTTTGATAAATACCTCTCCAACTGCTACTGCACCTCTGAAACTGAACAATCCGCAAGATGCTAAGACTTATTATGTTCGCGGTTTAACTCGGTTTGACAAGGGAGATTTGTCAGGGGCTGTTGCCGATTTTAACCAAGCAATTCAAACTCAATCTGATTACGCGGAAGCTTATTTCTATCGAGCCCTCGCTTATTCCGATTTGAGACAAATGCCCAAAAGTATCGCTGATTATAGCAAGGCGATCGCCCTAAATGCCGGTTATGTTGACGCTTACTACAATCGGGGGCTGGTTTTGTCGGCAATGGGAGACAAACCGGGGGCGATCGCAGATTATACTCAAGTCATCCGCTTGGATAGAAACTTTGCAGCGGCTTACAACAACCGAGGATTAGCACTTTCGGACTTGGGCGATCAAAAAGGGGCGATCGACGATTTCAATCAAGCGCTGCAAATTAATCCCGGTCGCGCTAACACTTATTTTAACAGAGGATTAGCGCTGTTTCGCATCAATAACGATCGCTCTGCCTTAGCTGATTACACTCAAGCGATTCAACTCAATCCCAGTTATGCTAAGGCTTTTGCTAACCGAGGAATTACGTTGGTGAGAATGGGAGATAGACAAGGGGCGATCGCAGATTTGCAGCAAGCGGCTCGTTTATTTAGGACTCAAGGAATGAATGCAGATGCTCAAAAAGCATTAGATTTGATTGCTCAACTGCAAAGACAATAAACGTTATGATATAATCGACGATCGGATTGCAATTAATCCTGTAGGGGCGGGTTCACCAACAATATTTGACACAAACAAACAGGTAAAATAAACCCGCCCCCACCCACCATAAGGTAGGGGCGGGTTCACAAACAATATTTGACAGAAACAAACAGGCCAAATAAACCCGCCCCGGCCCTATTCGTGGGTGGGGGCGGGTTTATAAATACCCTGGATGTGAATCAGAAATCTTGGCGAACCCGCCCCAACAGGATTTTCGTAATGCTGATTTCTCCCTAAAACCTCACCGTCACCAAAATCACCCGCCGAGGCTGATCTTCCGCTTCAATAGTATACTCTACACGCCCAAAACCTCTCGGCCCCGGTTCAACTAAATCATAGCGAGATGTCACCGTACCTGCGGCTGTATCGTATTGAGCAAAAACAGCACCGGGATTCCTCCCAGCAGACGCATCCGCATCCCCTCCCCAAGAGCCCCAATCATCCAATCGCGATCGAGTTGGCAATACAGAAGCCGCGATTTCAGGAGGTGTTAATCTTTGATCGGCTAAGACTTGTTGAGCGTTATGAATAGCGCACATTGTCGGCCCAGAAATTTTGGCATCGCTGTATTGATCTTCCCACTTTTGCACGAAGCCAAAGCCAACATTCGGGCCGACTCGATCCTGTCTTTGCCGCCCCCACAGCCGACTGGTATCAGCAGCAAAATTGGAACCGCTGCCAGTTACCGCTAATTCGGTTCTTTTGCTGGTAAAATTGCGGTTAACAAATTCTTTGTCTGCGGTGCGAATGGCGTTAGCGGCCGCTGGTTCTATTTTACTGCTAACATTAGTATTGCCTTGTACGATTGGTGAGAGAACGCCGGGGATGGGCTGTGCTCCACAATATTTTTGAATTCCGTTAAAAACGCGATCGGCTGATAAAGCACTAATCGGAAATTCTAGGGAATAAGCTTCGGCAGGTTTGGGGAAAAAGATGCCGGATGTTGCGGAAGCAGCAAAAGAAGCGCCACCCCAGATGATGATACGATTAAATTGACGGCGGCTGATACTCATAATTTATCGACTCCCTGGAGAGCGTGCTCCCGGCTCAATTTGAGCTTTCATAAAGTAGTAGGGAGTAAAACTCTGACAATTTGTGGCTCTAGCACAAAATACTTCTACTGCTAGACTTTTGCCATTGCTAATATCTACTATCATTGTATTTACTTGACCTCGATCGCCAGTGCGAGAAGCTACTTGATTTCCGTCAACATAAACATCTATTCGTGCTGGTGGGGAGTTTTCGGTATCAGGAATCGCAAACTCCAATCGGAGAGAAGCGGGGCCACCTGGAAGCCTACAAGTTATAGCGGTACGATTTTGAATATATAAAACAGTGGTGTAAATTTGTCTTCCGACAGAAATATCTCTTTGGCTAGCCTTCCAGCTACCCGATCGCTGAACACATTGCAGGTCAATCAAAGGAATAGGCCGCTGGGCCTGGGCCACCTGTGCCCCAACAGTTGCTAGAGTAAAAGACAACACCCCAGCCGTGAGCAAACCACTGAGCCACCGCACTCGCTTCATAAAAATATCCTGCTAATACCTTAATCAATTAATATAAAGGATGAGCTGTGTAGGAAAAGTCCTGACTTTAGATAGATGACAAAATCAAAAATGTCACAAGTGTACGAAATGTCAGGTATAATGAATGACGTAAACTCCAGCTTCTCCCTAATCTATGGATATTGCCGAAGTTTTGACACTGGCAGATGAGCTAATTTTTGCTAAGACGGGAAAGCATTTAGATTACGTGCAAGAAGCTATTCTGCGGGGAACCTTACAAGACATAACTTACACGCAAATTGCTCAAGAAGTTTACTCAAGTCCAAGTCATGTCAGAAATGTCGGATCACAACTTTGGAAAATACTTTCTAAAGAATTAGGAAAAAATATTACTAAAGCAAATTTTAGGACTGTATTAGAAAATAGTAAAATTTATAATTATCAATCAGCAATCGTTGGCGAAAATGTAACAGTTGGTGAGAATGTAACAGTTAATCATAACCTTAACGTTTGTTCTGAAAAAGTGCGATCGCCCAAAACACCCCAAAACCCCCAACCAACAGCAAAACAGCCCCGCATCGACTTAGGCGACGCACCAGAAATATCGACATTTTTCGATCGCACATCCGAACTTTCCACCCTAGAAAACTGGATTTTAGACCGCACCCGTCTCATCAGCATCTTAGGCTTATCCGGTATTGGCAAAACCGCCCTGACACTCCAACTAATCCCACAAATTCAACAGGAATTCGATTGCATCATCTGGCGAAGCCTCCACAACACGCCACCCCTACAAACACTCCAAACCGACATAATTAAATTCCTATCGCAGCAGCAAGAAACTAACCCCCCCAACCCCCCCTTATCAAGGGGGGGCGAAGAGATCAAGCCTCCGTCTCCGTCTCCCCCCCTTAGCAAGGGGGGGTTGGGGGGGGTTATAGAATATTTGCGATCGCATCGCTGTCTCATCATCCTCGATGACGTGCAAACAATCTTCAGCAGCGGACAACTAGCAGGAAACTACAAACCAGGCTATGAAAACTATGGCGCATTCTTCAAACAAATCATAGAATCATGCCACAACAGTTGCCTAATTTTGCTCAGTTGGGAAAAACCCAGAGAAATTGCAGCATTAGAAGGCCATCAGAAAAATTGTCAAACATTGCAACTCAATGGTTTAGGCGAATCAGCGCGAGAAATATTCACAGAAAAAGGCTTAGCAGAATCAGAAAAATGGTCAGACTTGATAGACCTTTACCGAGGCAATCCCTTGTGGTTGAATACAGTAGCCGCTGCAATTCAAGACTTATTTAGCGGCAATGTTTCCGATTTTTTATCCTATGATAGCCTAGTCTTAGGAGACTTAGAATATTTATTGCACCAACATTTTCAGCGTTTGTCAGACTCCGAAAAACAAGTAACGTCTTGGTTGGCCAATCAAAACAAAGCAGTCGAAATTTCCAAAAAACCAGCCCTTCTGGAATTATCCCCTTCAGAATTCCTCAAAGCCGTCGAATCCTTGAGACGCAGGTCATTAATGGAAAAAGTCGAAAAGGGCGATCGCACCCTCTTCACAGTCCAACCGGCGATCGCAGAATACGTAAAAACCAACATCAAATAACTTCAAAACCTCCAAATATAAAAACAATCGCCCTTCTACATAAGATCGCCTGTTTTTTTGGGAAGGGCGATCGCTTCAAATCAATAATCAAGCAAACAGCAAGTTTTCTACTAGAGTTTTAGGTTCTGGGAGAGATTTACCATCTACCTGATATTCTTCAACTAAAAGCTCTAATACCTCTACTGCATTCTGCAAAGCTTCTTCGTAGGTATCTCCATGAGTGTGGAACTGCTGAGATGGAAAATCAGGTAAGTGAACTAGGTAGCAGTTATCTTCATCCGACCATTGAATAACAATTATATAAGGTAATTTCATGATTCAGCTTCCTCTTCTTCAATTGCTTTCAATATTCCAATTTTTCGATTAACTTCTCTCTCTAAATACAGTTTCGCATCATCGCCATCATTTCCAGCAATGGTAATTGGTTCATGATAGTAGTAAAGGATGAACCCATCTTGTATGGCTGCCTTTTGCCGAACGATAAGTAAACCCAGCTTTTAGCAGCAGGCTTTTGAGTTCTCGAATCTTTTTGGGCATAAGCAGACATTAAAATTGTGGCAAGGTGACGGAAATACTTTAATCCTATTCCAGAAAGTAGGGTTTGTCAAAACGTACCCTACTACATTAATTTGAATTAGTTTCAGCATCAATCCGCGTAAAAACTCACATCTTATAGCAGTTTTAGGAACAGGCAAGATGCCTGTTCCACAACACATGAATAATTTGCTTGTGGGTTGGGCTTCTAGCCCGCCCTGAAAGGATTATTGAAAAATTAGCAAAACATTAATCCAAACAGCCCCATTTAGCCTTAAAATTAAAAAGACTGACTAGCCAACAATGCCCTATGTTTGAAGCCCTTGCCGATCGACTCGAATCCACCTGGAAAAAACTGCGCGGACAAAATAAAATCTCCGAGTCCAACATCCAAGACGCGCTCAAAGAAGTCCGCCGCGCCCTCCTGGAAGCCGATGTCAACCTCCAAGTCGTCAAAAACTTCATCTCAGAGGTAGCGGCAAAAGCACAAGGCGCAGAAGTCGTTTCAGGCGTCCGTCCCGACCAACAATTCATTAAAATCGTCCACGACGAACTCGTGCGCGTCATGGGGGAAACCAACGTACCCCTAGCCACCGCCGAATCCGGGCCCACAGTTATCCTGATGGCAGGTTTGCAAGGAACGGGGAAAACCACAGCTACCGCCAAACTAGCGCTGCACCTCCGCAAACAAAATCGTACCGCACTGCTAGTCGCAACCGACATTTATCGACCAGCCGCGATCGACCAATTGCTGACACTCGGCAAACAAATCGACGTACCAGTATTTGAATTAGGCAAAGACATTGACCCCGTAGAAATTGCCCGCCAAGGCATCGAACACGGCAAACAAATCGGCATCGATACCATCATCGTCGATACAGCAGGCCGCCTGCAAATCGACCAAGACATGATGGCAGAATTGGCCCGCATCAAACAAACAGTACAACCCCACGAAACGCTGTTAGTTGTTGATGCCATGACCGGCCAAGAAGCAGCAAATTTAACCCGCACCTTTCACGAACAAATCGGCATTACCGGCGCAATTTTAACCAAATTAGACGGCGACAGCCGCGGCGGTGCAGCCTTATCCGTGCGGCAAATATCCGGTGCGCCGATTAAATTTGTCGGCGTCGGCGAAAAAGTGGAAGCCTTGCAACCATTTTATCCCGATCGCATGGCATCGAGAATACTCGGCATGGGCGATGTCTTGACGCTAGTAGAAAGAGCGCAAGAAGAATTTGACATCGCCGACGCCGAAAAAATGCAAGAGAAAATGCTCACGGCAAAGTTTGACTTTACCGACTTTCTCAAGCAAACCAGACTGTTAAAAAATATGGGTTCCCTCGGCGGCATCATGAAAATGATTCCGGGGATGAACAAACTCTCAGATGAACAAATGCGGCAGGGAGAAGTGCAGCTAAAACGCACCGAAGCCATGATTAATTCGATGACAGTTGAAGAACGCCGCAATCCCGAACTTTTAGCAAGTTCTCCATCCCGCCGCCGCCGCATCGGCAAAGGCGCCGGCTACGCTGAAAACGACGTAACAAAGCTGGTGAGCGACTTCCAGAAAATGCGTACCATGATGCAGCAAATGAGTCAAGGCAACTTTACAGGAATGGGAGGATTGCCGGGAATGCCGGGAATGCCTGGAATGGGCGGCCCCGGAGGAATGCAGCCCGGTTCCCGTGGCTATATGGGTGCCCAGCAGAAGAAGAAAAAGAAAAAAGATAAGCCAAAAAAAGGTTTTGGACAGTTGTAGAAAGCGTCAAACATATTGCACGATCGTCAAAAATTTGTAGATACTGTCTTGAACTGTCAAGGGGTAGCGAGTAAATAATTGGGGTCGAAAGGCTTTTGGGACTTTAAAATTCC
>NZ_JAUBPB010000137.1:0-4131 GCF_036700545.1 Microcoleus sp. SVA1B4 | reverse complement strand
GCCCGTCCAAAAAGGACGGGCGGGACGCCCATCCCACAATAACAATTAAAATTGTAAGTTATTTAATTCGCGATCCTGAGCCAGCCTCGATATCACCCGACTCAGAAAAGCGGCATGAGGGGTCAGACCCCTTGTGCTGATAAATCCGTAAGTAATTTACCATGTAACTAACGTTAGACCTGATATCATTTTTCCCAAAAATAGAGGGTTTTGGCTAATATGAAGGCTGTGACCCCTTATTCATGTTATGATTGGCAGCGATCTGTCGCATCAGGACATCCAAGGGCGATCGCAGTAATTCCTGTCTAATGATTGACTAACATCACAAATAACAAATACAGACAACTATTATATATCATGAAAAATAATAATAATTGATCGATTTTAGATTTGAGAATTGAAGCATTGACTTGCGCGAGATAAATTCGGGGGTAAAGTTTCTCGGATACACGTTTTTTCTTATTTCTGGACGGATGAATCACGTGGCGGGTATCCTAGATGCTTGATTTTCAAAACTTTATACTTGAAAGTTTATCATCCTCTATGAAAAGGGTAGCTTAGATTTAGCAACCAAATTAACCAACAATAAGAACCATCCCAAATCTGTCAATTTTGTCATCTACACAAGCACGGAAATCTACCAACATGGAAACTAAAATCTTGAGACAAGCTAGCCATAAAGCAGAGACGGCTAGCCGAAAAAATCTAGCGATTGTGGATTCAAAAGTAGAAAACTACCAAGAGTTGCTCAGGGGAGTGAAAAGCGATACAGAAGTAATCCTGCTCGATAGATTCCGGGATGGAATCGAACAAATTGCCGAAATAACAGCATCAAGGCACAGCCTCAACAGCATTCAAATAGTTGCTCACGGCGCATCTGCATCAGTAGAAATCGGCCGGGCAGAACTCAATATTCACAATATAGAAACCTATTCCAGCCAATTGCAGCAGTGGGGTAAAGCTCTCAACGAAACAGGTAGTATTCTGCTGTTAAGTTGCAACACAGGCGCAGGGGAATCTGGTCTAAAATTCATACAAAAACTCAGCCAAATAACAGGAGCAAATGTTGCCGCGTCCAATAATTTAACTGGTAGTGCAGCCCTAGGCGGCGACTGGGAATTAGAAATTACTACAGGACAAATAAATACCGAAATAGCCTTTGAAAAAGAAGTCCTAGAAGGCTACACATCAGTCCTGGCTACCTTAGCGGCGGAAGAATTTAAAAATTCAACAGCGATCGGGCCTTGGATATATGGAATTGCTGGCACATCCGCTCTACCAGGCTTAACGGCAGGCCCTGCTAATCCCAGCGGCGTTATTCCCGCTTTAGGGACTGGCGATACAGAGGGACAAGGTACTTTGAGATTAACATCAAACGCCTTTCAACAAGCAGCTTTTGTAATCTACAACAACCCCATATCTGCCACTGAGGGTCTGAGAGTTACCTTTGATTTCTTTGCCTATAACAGAGGTACTGTCCTTTTTCCACAACGACTACCAGACGATAATACCCCCCTTGGTGCGGATGGGATTAGTTTTTTCCTGATTGACGGAACAGCTACGCCAACAGAAGCGGGAGGCTTTGGCGGCTCTCTAGGCTATGCTCAAAATACTAATTCAAATTCACCCGGTATTGTAGGAGGTTATTTAGGTGTCGGATTAGACGAGTTTGGCAATTATTCTAGCACTATTGCTGGAAAACAGGGTGGCAGAATCCCCCCGAACAATGAAACTGACCAGCTACCTGATGCAGTAGGACTTAGAGGCAGGGCAAGCACAATCCTAACCGAAAATTATAAATTTTTAGGTTCTAGTCTTTTAACTAACAGTCTGACTGGCGTTTCCATTGGGATAGACAATAAAGATACAAGCATTCGTGCAGAGGCTAAAAGAACAGTTCAAATTACATTGTTCCCAACGACTTCAGCAACACCTAACCGTCTTACAGTTGCCTTAGACTTGGACAGGAACGGCACATTTGATGCGGGCGAAACACTGATCGATATACCAAATTTGGCAGACGTAAACGGAGCAGTGCCACGTACTTTTAAATTTGGCTTTGCTGCTTCGACAGGGGGAAACACAAACATTCACGAAGTTAACAATGTCGTCGTCCAAAGTATAGATCCGCCTACACTCCAAGCCGACGTTTCCATTGTTAAAAAAGGCCCGCTGTTCGCCACACTCAATAGCACCATTACCTATACGATTACCTCCACAAATAACGGGCCAAACAGCGCCGAAAGTGTCCTGATTCAAGATCCCCTGCCTGCCGGCTTAATACCAGTCAGCATATCTGACGGCGGTACTTTAGACAGCAAAACGAGGACGGTCATCTGGCCGGCGATTCCGACTCTGGCTAACGGTGCTAGCCAAACCCGCACCATCACAGCCACAGTTTCCCCAACAGTCACAGCTCCCTTAACTAACACTGCCTATAGCACATCCAGCACTTTCGACCCAAATCTAGCTAACAACAATAGTTCCCAACCCATCTCTCAAGTCTCAACTACAATTGTTGCTGCTCTTGCCGACGTTGTTACCACCAAAACCGGGACTGCGGCAGCAGCACCGGGTGAAACAGTTACTTACATAATTTCCACAGTCAACAACGGGCCAAGCACAGCCACAAACGTCACCGTTACCGACAGCATTGTTCCCGGTTTAAATATAGTTAGTCTACCCAACGAGGCTGTTTACAATGCAGAGACTGGGATTGTCACCTTCCCAGCGATTCCCAGCTTGCCTTCCGGTGCTCCTCCTGCCATTAACACAGTCCGCTTCATCGCACCTGCATCTGCATCTGGCAGCGTCAGCAACACTGCCAGAAATACCTCAGCTACCCCAGATCCTTTTCCTGAGAACAACAACGGTACTGATCCGCTGGCTACAGTCACCACAACTCTGACACCTAGTGCCGACGTTGTTACCACCAAAACCGGGACTGCAGCAGCAGCACCGGGTGAGATAGTTACTTACATAATTTCGACAGTCAACAACGGCCCAAGCACAGCCGAAAACCTCACAATTACTGACAGCATCGTTGGCGGCGTCGTAACAGGAGTCAACGGCGGTGTCTACGATGCCACTACAGGTATAGTCACCTTCGCGCCCGTTCCCAGCTTAGCCAGCGGTGTCACCGTCAACAACACAGTCCGCTTCATCGCACCTGCATCCGGCAGCGTCACCAACACCGCCAGAAGTACCTCAACTACCGCTGACCCCACTCCAGGCAACAACGCATCTACAGTCACCACAACTCTGACACCTAGTGCCGACGTTGTTACCACCAAAACCGGGACTGCGACTGCAGCACCGGGTGAAATAGTTACTTACACAATTTCCACAGTCAACAACGGCCCAAGCACAGCCGCAAACGTCACCATTACCGACACCATCCTTCCCGACTTAACAGGAGTCATCCCCTCCGACGGCGGCGTCTACGATCGGGTTACAGGCATTGTCACCTTCGCGCCCGTTCCCAGCTTAGCCAGCGGTGTCACCGTCAACAACACAGTCCGCTTCATCGCACCTGCATCCGGCAGCGTC
Organism: Microcoleus sp. SVA1B4; assembly: GCF_036700545.1. Taxonomy (NCBI): domain Bacteria; kingdom Bacillati; phylum Cyanobacteriota; class Cyanophyceae; order Oscillatoriales; family Microcoleaceae; genus Microcoleus; species Microcoleus sp. SVA1B4. The sequence continues at coordinate 582 of NZ_JAUBPB010000137.1, read as the reverse complement.
ACCAACACCGCCAGAAGTACCTCAACTACCGCTGACCCCACTCCAGGCAACAACGCATCTACATTCACCACAACTCTCACACCTAGTGCCGACGTTGTTACCACCAAAACCGGGACTGCGGCTGCAGCACCGGGTGAAATAGTTACTTACACAATTTCCACAGTCAACAACGGCCCAAGCACAGCGGAAAACGTCACCATTACCGACACCATCCTTCCCGACTTAACAGGAGTCATCCCCTCCGACGGCGGCGTCTACGATCGGGTTACAGGTATAGTCACCTTCGCGCCCGTTCCCAGCTTAGCCAGCGGTGTCACCGTCAACAACACAGTCCGCTTCATCGCACCTGCATCCGGCAGCGTCACCAACACCGCCAGAAGTACCTCAACTACCGCTGACCCCACTCCAGGCAACAACGCATCTACAGTCACCACAACTCTGACACCAACTCCAACTCCCACACCAACTACAACTCCCACACCAACTACAACTCCCACACCAACTACAACTCCCACACCGACTACAAGTCCAACTCCCACACCGACTACAAGTCCAACTCCAACTCCCACACCGACTACAAGT
>NZ_JAUBPB010000004.1:126488-188920 GCF_036700545.1 Microcoleus sp. SVA1B4 | reverse complement strand
TACAACAAACTACATTGAAATTTAGTCGGATTTAACTGTAGCATATTTTGGGTTCCAGTTAAGATGCGTTTACCCTGAATATAGGGCGGACAAAACTTATTAATTGTTTTAATTATTTTTTCAGCTTCAGCCTTTGTTTTACACCGAATAATGTACGGATCAAACTCTTCACTATCAACAATCTGTTCAGAAACAGAGGTATTGAAAGCTTCTGGAATAGACTCACTCAGTCCATCCAACAAAGACGTAGTGACTTTGAATGCTTTTCCTAATACTGGACCGAAAGAAGGTATCAATTCTAACAGTCTTTCTCCAATTTCTCCCACTAATTGTCCAAAAACCCCATTGTTAGTTTTAACTTCTACTGATTGGGGCAACAAGAGATTTTCTTTTGACTTAGGAGATTTAGCGGATCGACGAGATTCGGCAATTTTATGAATCTCACTGCCTATCTGCTCTTTAGCCTTATTCGCAAATGTGTTAATGCCTTGACTAAATCCTTGGATTAGTATTTGTTTTTCTTGCTCGACAGTATTTTTGACTAACTCAACTTTGTACCTCGCATTCTCTGAGCGTTTCCTGTACTCTTCAACTTTTTGTTTGAGGGCTTCAATCCCCATTTCCCAACCCCTGATATCTGTATTCAGAGTATCTTCAATTGCCTTAGCAGCTTTATCAATTTCTGCCACCACCTCAGTCAATAAATTCCATCCAGAATTTTGCGTAATCCTTTGAATGACTGTTTCTTGAATGGTTAGGATACCGCTATCTGCTAGTGCTTGCGGTGCAATTTTATGAGGTGCAGGGATAATCTGGTTCCCTTCCTCATCTTCCGTGGCATACCTAGCGCTGAAGAATTTTTTAAAGTCTTTTTTTTCGCTTTCAGTGGCCTTTGCTTGCTGAATTAGTTTCGCTAAAAGTCCTTGTCGAGAACTAGCAGGGTAAATAACTGGATTGCAAAAGCCAAAACCGACTAACTCTCGCTCTAAATCTTTAATGACATCAGCAATTTCTTTGTCTCTCTCTGTTTTTTGGTCAACTTTATTCAAAATAAAGTAAATTTTTCCCGTGTTCTCAGCTATAAAATCCTTACGATTTTCAACTACATCCTTAAACAAATCAGCCACTGCATTATCTTTGTAGGAAGCGTAGTTTAAAATAAACAGAATGGCATTGCAGGTTCGCAGTGCTTCTAGTGCTGTCTGCTTCAGTTCATTTATGTTGAAGTTTGCAGATTCCCACTCATTAGGGCCGGGAGTATCAACTAAGGTAAAGCCTGTGAGAGAAGATAATTGGCTAATTGCTTCAATCGGATGCTCTATCTCAAAGCGTGTAGTGTTATCGGGATTGCCTTGTTCTCTGATTTCACGGGTACGTAGCAGGAATTTTTGCTGAATTTCGCCTGCATTACCCTCAACAAGAATGACTGGTTTTCTTTGTCCTTCTCGATACTCTAAAAGTCTAGGAGTTTCACCCTCTTTAATGTGTCGGACATCTGTACGGCAGATAGTACAGGCGGCCGTTTCACTCGCCAGCACATCAGCACCGATGATAGAATTTAAGAAGGTGCTTTTGCCAGCTTTCATTGCTGCAATGACAGCTACTTGATACTTCTGATCTTGCAAAGCCTTTAAAGCTTTTTTAATTTCATCTTCAATGCTTTGTAGCCCTTGACTTTCATCTCCCTGAATGCGGAGTCCGTCACGGAATTCTTTGAGATATTGTAAGAGGAAAGTGCCTGTACTGTGAATGCTGGTGTATGCTGCTTGAAATTCTTGAGAAGACATAAGTTAATAATCTTGATTGAATAAAATATGAGAACAGACACAAAGATAATTGCCTGAGCGTTTCCAGTCGGTTTTAACTGAGATATTGCACCATTCTCAATAAGCCTTTTAGGGACGGGCAGGATGCCCATCCCACAAGAAATTCACTCTTTGTGGAAGGGACGGGCAGGATGCCCATCCCACAAGAAATTCACTCTTTGTGGAAGGGACGGGCAGGATACCCATCCCACAAGAAATTCACTCTTTGTGGAACGGGCATCTTGCCCGTTATTGACTATGGTGCAAACTGAAGTCCCTGGCGCGAGTCAATATTTAGTCGTCAGAAAAAGCCTTGCTAATCCCGTAAAATGCCAAACCTGCTAATGCACCTACGGCTATACCAACGGGGCCAGCAGCAGCACCCATACCAGCACCTCCACCAACAGCACCAATTGCCGTAAAACCAGAAGCAGCTACCACACCAGCACCCGCAGCCGCACCCGCAGCAGCGGAACCTGCCGCTTTCGCTATTTCATCACCTTTAGCCATTGAAATACCTCAGTTTAAGGAACAAAAACTAACTTTTTGACTAATGAAAGTTAACTAAACAGGTAAAATTTGAAATATCACGATCGCACTTTCCCGCTTTTCTAAGTATTTGCACTTAGACAATGAGTCGGTAATTTAATACTAGACTACCTATTGTTAGCAAACAACTAACAAACGCTAGCAATTTCGGTTATGCTATCGTTAGCCACATCTCACAAAACCCGACAATGGCATCAAAAGAAGACTTATTTGCCGAAGCCGCGAAACACTGGGACTTAGAAAGGCTGTACCAAGCTTTTGCAGAAGCTAAACGGCAAATCTCTCCCCGATCGCGCAGGGGACTAACCGAAACAGAAAAACTTTACCTGCGAGGATTGCTTTCCGGTTGCAGCCCCGCCGAAATCGCCCGCCAACTGTTTCAGAGTTCCAAAAGTGCAGAGGTTTATTTATGTAAAACTTTATACCAATATGTTAAAAAAATCGCAGATGTACCTAACGAACCTGTAGGAAATTGGCGCAATATTTGCGATCGGCTACAGGAAGCCGGATATAAAACTCTGTCTTCTCCTGAATTTAAAATAAATAATTCTGTACCTACAGAAGCATTAGTAAAAATAGTTGGTATAGGTGTGATTGAGAAAAATACAGTATCAATTGATATTAACATTCGACTAGAATTCCCCTCAACTTCAGAAACTCCGACGAAAACCGAAGATTTGGATAAAGACGGTTAGATGGGCGATCGCACTTGGGTACAGAAAGGGAGATCGCCCCTCCACTGAAAGACCAAAATGTTAATAATCTTATAGCTGATAGTTTGAGAATGAACTTTTTGATAAAATATCAAAATTAAAACAGCTTCACACGCTTCGATTTTACCTAAAACAATCAAATTAGTCAAATTTATGTCTCGATTAAGTATCAGATCGAACAAAAAAGTTTTGGGCTTTGTGCTGGGTTTATTAATTTTTGTCATTTTCATTCCCGGATGTTGGGCTTTAACAACTAATATTGCTCCCACACCAGTACGGCAAGTAGATAACACAGTAGCTGTGCGGGCAGATATACAAAATACATCAAATTCTCGCTCTTCTTTAGGAGTTGGGCTTCACGGTATTGCTGACTCGTCAACACAATTACCCTTTTTAGATGCTTTCAAATCTTCTAGACAATGGATAACTCAATGCGTCAGCGGACAACCAAACTGTCAAGGTGAATGGGATACAGAAGAGTATAATCTTTTAAACCTTGATGAAAATGGGTGGGTGAAGTCTCTCCCATCGCCCGAAGATGCTCCTAAATATACTAGGGTAAGTACCCTATTACTTAGGGAAATCCCCAATCGCTATCCTTCAGGGCAATATATTGTTACTTATGAGGGTGAAGGTGCGATCGAATATAGGTTTGATGCCAAAAAAGATGAGGCTGCGTCGAAACCTGGGAGGGATATCATTAATGTCGATGCCACACAAGGCGGAGGCATAATGATTACAATTACTGCTACCGATCCCAATAAAACAGGGAACTATATCCGCAACATTAAAATGTTTCACTCCCAAGATGAACAGCTTATTCAAAGCGGTGAAATATTTAATCCGCTGTTTATAGACAAGATTAAAAAATTTAGAGTTTTGCGTTTTATGGACTGGATGGAGACAAATGGTTCTGAACAAAAACAATGGTCAAACCGACCTAAACCAGAGAGTGTATCCTATTCTTACAGAGGCAGTGTTCCCATAGAAGTCATGGTGAATTTAGCTAATAAAGTCCAAGAAGAACCCTGGTTTAATATGCCGCATCAGGCTACGGATGAATATATGACTAACTTTGCTAAAATGGTAAAAGATAGTTTAGATCCAAAGCTGAAAGTTTATGTAGAGTATTCTAATGAGGTTTGGAATTGGTTATTTCCACAATCGCATTATGCTTTGGAACAAGGTAAAGCGAAGTGGGGAGATAAAGGCGATGCTTTTATGCAATGGTACGGAATGCGTACTGCTCAAATGTGCGATATCTGGAAAGGTGTTTTTGAGGATCAAAAGAATCGAGTTGTCTGCGTGTTAGGAACTCAAAGAGCCTGGAGAGATTTAGAAACTTATTCTTTAGAGTGTTCCTATTGGGTGGCTGAAGGCAATAAACCTTGTTATCAACACGGTATTGATGCCGTAGCCATAGCTGGATATTTTAGCGGCAACTTGGGCGGGAAAGAAAGTGTCAGCACAGTAGAGTCTTGGTTGAATGACGCAGATGGCGGATTTGGCAAAGCTTTTAAGCAATTAAGAGAGGGCGGGTTACTGCCGGGGTTCAAAGATAGTTTGCCCGATGTTGAGAATGACTTTAAGTATTTCTTAGATGTGGCTCAAAAAAAAGGTCTCAAGTTATTTGTTTACGAGGGCGGTCAACATATTGTAGGTATTGAAGGAGTTGAGAATAACGAAAAACTGACTGAGTTTTTTATGGCATTAAATAGGCGTCCTGAAATGTATGATATGTACACTCAATTACTGAATAGTTGGAAACAAGCTGGAGGCAGTCTTTTCATGCACTTTGTGGACGTGGGTGGATTTAGTAAGTGGGGAAGTTGGGGGGCTTTGGAATATGTGGAACAAAAGGGTTCGCCTAAGTATGATGCTTTGATGGATTTTATTGATAAGAATCCTTGCTGGTGGGATGGGTGTGCTGTGGAGGGATGATCGGGAATTGGGTGCAATCAAGAATCGTTCGATCGCACTTCCTCAAAATCTTCCGCATCCCCCGGCAAACCAGAACCCTCGCTACCCCTCAACCGTGGCGATTCCCCATTACTCGCACCCGCACCGTAATGCCCAGAATACCTATCCTCCAAGCCCGAATCCCTTAGCGAAATCGCACTTCTTTGACTCGGCGACAATCTATCTGTCGATCGGCGATTTGTTCCCGAAATCGGTGGCTTGCGAGTTAAAGTTTTCCAAGCAGCCTTAATCCCAGTCACCACGCTGCGAGTAGTTACCTGCACGTTTTGCGCCTGCTTTTTGGCGCTACCAATACTTCGATCGACCTGTTTGACAACCTCGCCCGCACTTTGTACTCCCTCGCTGACATCATCCGTCAACTCGCTAATTTCCAGCCCCGTCAAGCGAATCGCCTCCAAAGTGGGCGGAAATTCGCGAGAAAGCGTGTCAGCGAGCTTTTCCACGCTGCGGGCCGCCCTGGCCAGCGCTTGCACTGCAGGTATTAAAGTCACTAAAACAGCAGTCAGGCTAACTGCTACTAGCAAAATTGAAAGTCCTAGCCAAAATATAGGATCGCTCACTTGAATCTGGGATTGGGGGTTGAGAATTTCATGCCATTTAGCGGATGGGAGGGCGCGAGGAGGGACTCACTTCAGATTCAGCTTCCGACAGGGTTTGGCGTTCCCGCTGAGTCGCTTCCAAACCGGCCGCGATCGCCTCTTTGAGTCTAATCAAAGTTTCGTCCCAATTTCGGATGGCAGTTTCAGAAAGTCGATCGGCCTGCAATTGCACGCTAGTCGATAAATCCTCCGCCAACTCCGGCAAAGCATCCGCTGATTTTTTCAATATCTGCCGCGTCTCCTTGCCCGGTCGCGGTGCCATCAGCAAGCCAGTCACGGCCCCGATCGCAGAACCCACAAGCAAACCGCCAATAAATAATCCTGAACGTTTAGTTGACATTTTTATAACTTCTCTCCATACACCAATTTTAGGGGCGTTTGCCCGATCGCAGCCCTTTACAAAGGTAGAAATATTGTTGAAAACCCTAGGGAGTCAGCACAGGCGGCAATTTTAGGATAGCTTACCTCAAACGTCGATCGCGCCTGGACCAAAGCATCCGTCCCAAACCCAGCAATCCCAAAAGTTGCTGAACCTGTTGCAGTTGCAATTCTAGTTGTTGATAACGCCGTCGCAGTTGGCGGGTACCTTGCTGCCTTTTACCAAGGAAATCCGGCGACATACTGAGGACATTGCTGCTACAGCGTTCGATTGCTGCGATCCGAAGTTCCAAACGTGCGATCGTCCGCCTGATTTTCCCCACCTTCGCAGCTATATAAAAACAGACCAGAGATATCATTAAATTGATAATTACCACACCAGCCAGCATTATTTTACCTGCTTTCAACTAATCCCTTTTACCATCTCAATAACCTTTCAGTCGTCTTCAGACGACTTAAGCTTTGAGGCAGGGGTTTAAACCCCTGCCGGACTGCCGGACTATTGCAACCGCCTCAAAATAGCCATTGTAAAAGTTTTAAGCCTGAGACATAGCAGGCAAACAAACCTTAGTACCGCCCAAGCCGCAATAACCGTTCGGGTCTTTAGCAAGATACTGCTGATGATAGCCTTCTGCGTAATAAAACTCAGGCGCGTCAATAATTTCAGTGGTAATCTTGCCGTAACCGGCCGCAGTCAAAGCCTGCTGGTAAGCATCGCGCGAAGCTTCAGCTAGCTGCTTTTGGCTGGCTGAATACGTGTAAATTCCCGATCGATACTGAGTACCCGAATCATTGCCCTGACGCATTCCTTGAGTAGGATTGTGACTTTCCCAAAAAACTTTGAGCAGCGTTTCGTAACTAATTACTTTCGGATCGAACACAACCAAAACTACTTCATTGTGTCCCGTCATCCCGCTGCAAACTTCCTTGTAAGTAGGATTCGGAGTAATCCCGGCCGCGTAGCCAACAGCCGTCGAAAAAACTCCATTTTGCTGCCAAAATTTGCGTTCCGCTCCCCAAAAACAGCCCAGGCCAAACAACGCAGTCTCCATGCCGTTTGGAAAGGGAGGTTTGAGCGGATTGCCGTTAACAAAGTGACTTGCCGGTACCGACATCGACTCTGCCCGTCCCGGTAATGCCTCTTGGGGAGAGGGCAGGCTCGACTTTTTGCCAAATCCAAATAGCACCATAAGTTTGTGAGGGGATCTCTGATAAACATCTTTACCTTACTTAATAATATCAGATGTATACTGAAAACAGTGGTCTGCTTAAAGGTAGAAGGTAAAAACCACAAGGCAGATTTTTTTACGGAAGGTTTTTGGTGATACTGCTCACTGCCCACGCAGTTTTCAATCACATTAGGCAGTGTTCTATGTCACCAAAACACACCTAAAATATCACCTATTGTTGAGGTATAAATCACGCGGATTTTAGGCAAAATAGCCGATTATTAAAGGTATGGTGTTGTAGTAGTTATTCAATGCCATTTATAGGGAGTGTGTAGAGATGGGCGCTAAACCTTGCAGTCAACCTTTAAAATCTAATCCCTTTATTACTTACCGCGACCCAATTACAGGCAAGTGGATTGTGGTAAATCAGACTTTGCCCCAAGCAGCAGAACAAGCACAGCTAGCAGCCGCTTGAGTTTTCCTCTTAATTTTATACCTGAAAAATCAACTATAATTTCAGATTGCGTAGGGGCGGGTTTTACCAACCATCTATGTCGGAAACGAATAATCTGAAAAACCCGCCCTCCCAAGACGAACAATCCAAATGTACATTTTTTCGATGCGTTCACAGACAGCGTTGATGCAGATTATTCATTGTGTGGGGGCGGGTTTATCTAGATTGTTGGCAGTCAGTAAATAGTCGTAAGGTGCTTAGGTTGCACCCTACATAAGCTGTGTTGCATCTAGATTGCCTATGGTATTAGAGAGGGAGAGGGTCCGATGGGGATCGGGGGAGAGGACTTGACGATTTTTGATCGGGACTCGAAATATACAATTTAAATGCACAACAGCTTATAGCCATCCTAAATCATTTGTGAATTTCTTACTCCCTCCCCGCGATTTCGGGGAGGGTTGGGGTGGGGTAAAAAATTTACGACTCCTGCAAAGATTGCTATAAGTAGCACCATACTTTTAAACATTCCTCATCTCTTTTTGCAGTTCCAAATATCGATAGAGGCTCCAAGAACCCTATTGCAGGAACGACTTAATCTTGTTCTGCAACAAATCACACCTGAACTGTCGCAGTTCGCTATCTTATTACAATTTCATTCTTGAAGCTTTATTCTATGCAGCTTCATATTAAATTGGTATCAGCACTGTACATGACGTAAACCTCTAAAGTTGCTAATTTAGTCGGGTCATAAAATATCTAAAATTGATTGTGCTTTGTGATTTGTGAACTTGCAACGAGCAAGCAGCTATCTTGTAGAGTCGCCGGAAATCAGGCAAGTTGAGCAACAGCGGCAACAAATAACCTGAAGTGGGGTGAAGTTTTATGTAATTGAGCCAATATGTAACTAGAGTTCCTTCGCAGCTTCCCGACTGAAATGGATATTGCAAAACTAGATACTTGGTATTCTCCTTCTCAACGCCGCACGGCTGTTTCGCTGTTGATGAAACGAGTAGGCGTAACCCGCACTAGGGCTGAATGCTTTATCAGGCTTTGGGTTTACTTATCGGTGAAACAGCTTCAGGAAAGCCAGCCCCGTCTCAAACCACCGCTGGCGAAACTGGAAGTGCCAGCAACAGAAGTGCAGTGCACTCACCGGGAAGCCGCCGAACTATTTTACTGCGATTCCGATCGCGGGAGCGATCGCGCCGCCGGAATGATGTTAGATAAATTAGCAGCACTCGGATTAATCGCAAAACACTTTGATGGTAACGCTACGGCAATTAAAATTCAGTCAGTTTCAGAAATTTTAGAAACCGCCGAACCTCAAAAGCCTGTACAACTCCAATTAGATGATTTCAACCCTCGGTGCGACGCAATTATCGTTGCCAATTTATTAGCCACCAATTACAACTGGATGAACCGCAACACTAACACAGTTCCCCACAAAATTGCTAAAATACTCCGGCTTTTTGCCCATCAATACTCAAAGGGAATGCGAGTTTTGCGGCGCTCAGATAATCTAAATCCAGTCGGGTTTTACTTACTTTATCCCACAGCTAGCGAATCGGAAGTGAATTTTTTTAATGCTCCTAGTAAAGGGCTTCATTTAAGCTCAATTTCCGATATCGATCCTTTCAAAATGGCGTTACCAGGAGATCAAAATTGCCAGTCAGTATTTGTCCGCAGTTGGATGATCGATCCGCAGTATTTGTCAGAATACCGCATTGCTTTTCTCGAAGACTCACAAAAAGTTTTAGGCGAAATGCAAACAGATTTTCCCAATCTTTGCGACTTGTACACCCTGATGATCCACCCCATGTACGAAAAACAGTCCCTGGCTTTGGGATTTCAGAAGACTAGCAGCGATAGTCAGTTATCTGTTTATTGGATGTATCTAGCATTGGATAGATTTTTAGCGTTAAATATCAAAGAAGCGTTGCTCCAACTGTAATAGATATCTGGTAAATAGCCAGCCAAGGGCACGCAGGATGCCTACACCACAAGAGTTTTACTCGTTACTCGTTACCAGGCAGAGCCTGGTAACGGAGATCCACAGGCTCTGCCTGCAATTTTCGCAAGCAAGCGAGGCAGAGCCTCTGTACATCGGTTCCCAGGCAGAGCCTGGGCAACCAGTTAATCGCCGAATCATCTTGTCTATAAAACTTCTCGTCCCAAATACGGTTGTAAGGGTTCCGGCACTTTTACAGTTCCGTCGGGCTGCTGGTAATTCTCCAAAATTGCTGCCATTGTCCGGCCCACAGCTAAACCGGAACCGTTCAGCGCGTGAACGAATTGAGTGCCTTTTTTACCCGCTTCTTTAAAGCGAATATTGGCCCGCCGCGCCTGAAAATCTGCGACGTTGGAACAACTGGAAATCTCGCGGTATTTGCCAGCAGATGGCAGCCACACCTCTAAATCGTAGGTTTTGGCTGCGGCGAAACCTAAGTCGCCGGTACACAGCGCGATCGCCCGATAAGGCAATTTCAGCGCCTGCAAAACTCCCTCAGCATCCTGCACTAACTTTTCGTGCTCTGCCTCGGAGGTACTCGGATGCACAAGTTTTACCAATTCAACTTTATTAAATTGGTGCAATCGAATTAATCCCCGCGTATCTTTGCCGTAACTGCCAGCTTCCCGGCGAAAACAAGGAGTGTAAGAACAGTGATAAATTGGCAACTGTTCTGCTGTCAAAATTTCACCTCTGTACAAATTGACAACCGGAACTTCGGAAGTAGGAATTAACCACAAATCATCTTGGTCGCACTTGAAACTTTCTTCAGCAAATTTGGGTAATTGACCCGTAGCTGTGAGGGATTCAGTGTTAACTAAAAATGGGGGAATTACTTCTACATAACCTGCTTTTGTGTGGCGATCGAGCATGAATTGAATAATTGCTCTTTCTAGGGCGGCCCCGGCTCCCATTAAGCTGACAAAGCGGGGCTGAGCGATTTTTACTGCCCGTTCAAAGTTGATAATTCCTAATTTTTCGCCGATTTCCCAGTGCGGTAAAATACCGGAATTTTGGGGAATGTATTCGTCTCCCCAGCGCCGGATTTCGACGTTTTCTTCTTCATTTTTGCCGATCGGCGTTGAGGAACCAGGCAAGTTTGGCAGCGGCAGCAATAAAGCTTCTATTTGAGCTTTTAGCTCTTTTTCCTGTGCTTGCAGTTCGTTCGACTCGGTGCCGACGGCGTTGCCTTCTGCCTGCAGTTCCTGAATTTCGGGAGATTCGAGGGGTAAACCCGATTTTCTTTTTTGACCGATGAGTTTGGCAATTTCGTTGCTGCGGGCTTGTAGTTGCGATCGCTTGCCTTCCAACTCCCGCTGCTGTTTGTCTAATTGCAAAATCGGCTCGATTTCATAGTTACCTCCGCGCAGGTTGAGGCTTTCTTGCACGGCTTGCGGGTTGTCTCGGATTAATTTGAGGTCTAGCACAGATTTATTCTAAATCTTAAATTTTAGAGCGGCTGGGACAGAACGAGATGATATAAAAGCTTTGTTAATCATTGGCATATTAAATCATAACTTATTCTGACTTGAAATCCTCGTTGGGTGTCACCCCTGAAGGGTGACACCCCACAAATGTATGTTATAGTTGCAAATATTAGTAGATGCACCCTGATAATTTTCTACCCCAGCCAGCGATGGTAGGGGTTTTTTGTTGTGTGGCATGGAATAGAAGCCCTGGATGCACTATTAGTCTAAAAAACCCAGTTTCTCGCGATTATCGTCTCAAATGAGGCAATTACGTCAAGAAACTGGGTTTTTGTGTCCTGGACTAGGTTACTAAAATATCTTTCCGCTTAAAAGTTAAAGCCAGTGCGAAGCAACCAAACCCATTGAGTGTCGTTGCGGCTGTCATTCTCAGGATTAACAACGGCCCAAACACCAGGGGTGATGGAAATGTTGTCGTTGACCTGAAAGCGATAGAAAGCTTCAATGTGATAGGAAGTATCTCGCTCGCGGCGCACATTACTGCTCGTCACGCGACCTGGTAAACCCACTAAAATCCCCGGTAGATTGCCTTCACCTCCCACATCTGGGAAACTTACCCCGATCGCTGCATACACAATATCGGCGCGATCGTCCCCGTCAACATTTAGCAAAACCACGCCACCTCTACCATCAGAAACGCTGCTAACACCGGAATTTTCTGCATTGGCGCGAGTATAAACGCCCCAACCGTGAACTTGCAAGCGGGGAGCAAGGCGGTAGAATCCTTGTACGCCTACAGAATCGCTGGATGTAGCAATATTGTCCCCAAACGGTCGCGCAGCCAGAAAACTACCCGTACCGCCTGTGAGATCGACTTTACCGCTTGGTGTAAAGGTACGAGAATAGGCTACGCCAATTCCTCCGCGATCGCCCCGGTAGGCAAGCTGAACCAAAGCGTTGTACGAACCGTTGAATAAACCGTTACTTGACTGCGAGAGATTGGCATTTCCGGCTACATAGCCCACAGCCAGGGTGAGGTTTTGGACGATCGTCCAGTTGAGACCAGCACCGCCACCCCCCCGGCGGAAGAGGGCACTGTATTGTCCGAACTTCGAGGGAATTCCCTGACTACCGCTGGGGATCGTTGGAGGAGTCAGCAAATTCGCAATATCGGGATACCCAACACCTGTGGAGCCGACGGTCAGCGAGAGATTAGAGGTCAGCGGGGTGAAATACAATACGTGAGGGACGGTGATTGTGTTGTCGGTATTGCCCTCAAAGCCCAATGCCGTCATATTTGTACCCGTCTCTTCGGCAAGGCTGTCCAAGTTGCCGAATTCCAAACGGGTTCTCAGCATATCGCGACCGGTGAAGCTGGTTTCAAAATTTACTCCCCCCCGGTTGGCAAGAATAGGGTTGGTGCGATCGCCCGAATCCCCAACACTGTTACCCGAGGTATCTGTTACCACCACGATAATTTCCGCATTCATCTTCGTCGTAGTCGAGAACTGATTCGCTTCTAGTTGTGCCGTGCGTGCATCGAGAGCATCGACTCGACCCCGCAACACCGATAATTCAGTTGCAAATTCTGCTTGCAGTTTTTGGACGCTCGCTAAATCTTCCCGAGTAATCAGGTTGGTTGTTCCTGCGGCAATTAGTTCGCTGACTCGATCGAGACAGCTATTCAATCCTGCTGCAAATTCATACCGCGTCAGCGCCCGGTTTCCTCTGTAAGTTCCGTCGGGATAACCGACAATGCAGCCGTAGCGTTCTACTAGAGATTGCAGCGCCTGAAACGCCCAGTCAGTGGGTTTTACATCCGAGAGTTGAGAGACAGAATTCACCTGCGCGAAAGGGTCTTCTGCCAAGGTATTTAACGGTTGAGAAGCAACTAATCTATCAATTGGTGCAGCAAAACTTGGGGATGATGTTAGTAGAAAGAGAGCAGGTGAACCCAGGATAAAAGCAGTAATTAGGTGATAAAAATGCTGGATCTGCATAGGACAAAGCTCCACATAAAAACCGATATTGCATCATTCTCAAGAACGGGCAAGATGCCCGTTCCACAAGAAAATTCACTCTTTGTGGAACGGGCATCTTGCCCGTTCCTAAGCAAGTAATTGAGAAAGGTGCAATATCTCAGTTACATCCGTTAAATTCGTTACAGAATCCTTTGCCGAACTTCCTTCTTCCTTTTCCCCCTTGGGGGGGCAGGGGGGGGTTGGCTTCCCCTACGCTGCGCTTGAACCGGTGCGAACTTTGTCAATCGTCACTGCGATAATTATCACCAAACCTTTGACAACTAACTGCCAGAAGAAAGACACATTCATCAGAGTTAGTCCATTATTGAGCAGGGCAATAATTAAAGCCCCCAGCAAAGTACCCCAAATAGTGCCAATTCCACCTGTGAAACTCGTTCCTCCCAAAATTACAGCAGCGATCGCATCTAATTCGTAGCCTTGCCCCAACATCCCCGTCGCACTGTAGAGGCGCGAGGCGCTCATAATTCCACCTAAACCAGAAAGCATCCCGCTAACACCGTAAACAAACAACAGCACCCGACTCACCTTAATACCTGTCAATCGTGCTGCCCGAATGTTGCCTCCCACGGCGTAAATATGCCTCCCTAGAACAGTCCGCCGCAAGACAAACCAACTCGCTAAAACTGCGAGGAAAGCGATAACAACCAACCAGGGAATTGGGCCGAGATAATTGTTACCTACCCAAGCAAAATTCAGATTTCTATTGATAACTGTAGTGCCGTTAGCTACTAAATAAGCAACTCCTCGCAAAGCAGTGTAAGAACCGAGGGTTACGATGAACGGAGGCAAACCTAAATAGGCAATTAGCGAGCCGTTAAGCAATCCCAAAAAGATTCCCGCTATTAACGCAGCCGGTACGGCAAACCAACCGAGACCTGGAACTAAGGAAACCAGCACCCCGACAACTGCCGTCACGCCCAAAATTGACCCAACAGAAAGGTCAATTCCGCCTGTCAAAATCACAAAAGTCATGCCGGTAGCTAGGACAATATTGATCGATGCTTGCCGGATGACATTGATCAAATTTCCTACTGAAAGAAAGTTGGGCGTTACCAGCGAAAAAATTATACAGATCCCAACCAAAATCGGCAGGATGCCGGCCACTTGGACAAAATTTCTCCAAGCTTGAGCTTTACTTGCTTTTTGGCGATCGCTTGATTGATTTCTAGTGCTTTTTACTTCTGTTTGACTCATGATTTTTTTACCTCTGTTGCCCCGGTGGCATAAGCCATAATGTTCTCTTGCGTAATTGCTTCCCCAGTCGATCCGCCTACTTCACCGACGAGGCTTCCTGCTCGCATCACTAAGACGCGATCGCTCATTCCCACAATTTCCGGCAACTCGCTGGAAATCATTAAAATACCTACACCCTTGGCTGCCAAATCGCTAATAATTCGATAAATTTCGCTTTTTGCGCCAATGTCCACACCTCGCGTTGGTTCATCTAGCAAAAGTACCTTTGGGTTGATAGCCAACCAACGCGCTAGCAGCAACTTCTGCTGATTCCCCCCAGAAAGATCCATTGCCCTGATGCTCGGACTTGCAAGGCGAATCTGCAAATTATTAATAGCATCATTGACAACTTTCAACAGAAAATTTGAGTTAATAATGCCAGCTTTTGCTTCTCGATCTAGGACATTCATGGTGATATTCTCACCCGAACTTGCCTCCAAAAATAGTCCGAGAGCCTTGCGATCTTCTGGCACGTAAGCAATTCCGGCTGCCATTGCTTCATCGGGTGTCGAGACATTAAGATGACGATTTTCGAGTTTAATTTCACCGCTTACCTTCCGATCCGCACCAAAAATTAGGCGGGCAAGTTCTGTTCTCCCCGCGCCAACTAAACCCGCTAAACCTAGAATTTCGCCCGCATGAAGTTGAAAACTGGCCGGCTTTACTTTGTGGCCGTCGCTTAAATTTGTTACCTCAAGAACAACAGCGCCCGGTGTTATTTGATGCTTGTTTTCGTACAAATCCTGTAAAGAACGACCCACCATCATTTCCACCAAGCGATTGGCAGAAATTTCGTGCTTTTCAAGAGAGCCAATATATCCGCCATCTCGGATGACGCTCACGCGATCGGCAAGGGCATAAATCTCTTCCATCCGGTGGCTGATATAAATAATAGCAATGTCCTCATTCCGCAAGCGGCGAACCACTTCAAAAAGCTTATCTGTTTCGCGGTCTGAAAGCGCGGCCGTCGGCTCGTCCATCACTAAAATTCGGCTTTTATCTTTGAGCGCCCTAGCTATTTCCACTTGCTGCTGTTCGGCAATTGAAAGTGTGGAAACCAGGTCTCCAGCATCAAAACTTGCATCGAGGTTTGTTAATACCTCAGCAGCCCTACGCCGCATTTCATCTTGGTCTAAAAATGTACCTCCTTTCTTCAGCTCGCTGCCCATAAAAATGTTTTCAGCAACTGTCAGATTGGGGGCGAGATTGAGTTCTTGATAAATAATCGCTATCCCTAAATTTCTGGCTTGACCGGGGTCTGTCATCTTAACAGCTTGACCGTCAATTTTGATTTCGCCTGCATCGGCTATGTAGGCCCCCGCCAGAATTTTCATCAGCGTACTTTTGCCCGCACCGTTTTCCCCCATGAGGGCGTGGACTTCGCCTGGGTAAACGGTGATATTTACATCGTGCAAGGCTGTAAAACCATGAAAGGTTTTTGTAATACCTTGCATTTCGAGGACGGGCTTGGTTTGGATTGAATTTTTAGTGCTATTTACCATCGTAGATTTGGTGTAGGAGGATGTCACTTGCCATTGATGCCAACTTTCCACGCTCTTTCCCGCAGTCCGGCAGGGGTTGAAACCCCTGCCTCAAAGCTAAAGTCCTCTGAAGAGGACTAATAGAGATATCCCAGAATTCTTGTGGAACAGGCAAGATACCTGTTCTTGACAGGCTTTTTGGGAGAGATCTAATGAGTTTGAAAAGTCTTCTTCTGAGTCCTCTTCAGAGGACTTTAGCTATTAGCCAGGGACTTCAGTCCCTGGCGGACTGGCGGACTGACAGCTTAACTTGACACGAAGAAGGTCACTCGCTTGTCCAGCCTTTATGTCGATCGACGTTTTCGCGAGTAATCAGCGCGACTGGAATCAGAATGTTTGGATTGGCTGGCTTTTTTCCTTTGAGAATGTCGTTACCGACTTCAACTGCCTTGGCTGCCATGCGAAATGGATCTTGAGCTGCTGTAGCCACAAATAAACTGTTGTTCTGTTTGAGCGCATCTAAAGCTTCAGGTGCACCATCGACTCCCACAATAAAGAACTCGCTTCTTTGTGCTTGTTTTGCTGCTAATTCTGCACCAATGGCACAGGGGTCATTAATTGCAAAAACAGCATCAATTTTCGGGAAGGAAGTAAGCAAATCGCTCATCACTCTTAACCCGCCATCGCGGCTGCCTTCAGCGTTCTGATCTTTGGAAAGAACCTTGAGGTTGGGATATTTGGAGAAGACACTTTGGCAACCCTGAACTCGCTCGACGACTGAAGCGACGGGAGGCCCGTTGATAATCACAACGCTGCCTTTGCCTTTCAAGCGATCGGCTATATATTGACAGCTTACTTCGCCAGCTTGCACGTTATTTGAAGTAACTGTCGCATCAACGCCTCCCTCCGCGGCGGTATCAACTGCAATTATCGGAATTCCGGCCTGCTTGGCTTTTTCGACAGCCGGGGCAATGCCTTTGGTGTCAGCAGCATTGAGTACAATCATGCTGACATTAGAGGCAATAAAGTTTTCGATTTGATTAAATTGCTGATTTAAATCGTCGCCGCTGGAAACGAGAGTTGTCCTCACGTTTGCACCGCCGATTTTCTTGGCTGCGGCCTCAGCGCCCTTGCCAACTTGTACGAAGAATGGATTGCCGAGGTCACGGACTGCTACAGCAACTGATGAAAGTTCGGAGTTGCTTGGTTGTATGCTGTTTTGAGCGTTCTGGGAAGTGGCTGTGCAACTTCCCAGAGTGCTACTGAGTAGACTAAAAAGACTGAGTGCGATCGTTACTCGTTTCACCTCAAACTCCAATGAATTCTCGTTTTGAGAGAGTCACTCGTAAATATGACATTGCCAACCTAACATTAGCTTTGGTCAGGTTTAAGCTCGAATACTTAATGTTTTAGGGGTTCTGCTTTTCTTCGTACATTATTGTACGATACCTTGTTTTTTTTCGGCTCGTAAAACTTTCTGGCTCGGCTCGTTAGACTGCTTGGGGAAACAGAAAAGATACGAATATCCAGTATCGCTCCTCCCTGCTCCAGAAATCAACGATGCTTGAATTTTTTAAATGCTTTATGAGCATTAAAATTTTTCCACTTGTGAGAAAATTTTAGGAGAATATTTTCAACAAAATATTTCAGAAATTGCTTTTAAAACCTGGTCGAGTCATATTGAATTTAACTCTCTATGTTTGCTGATGATAACAGTTAAAAACAGCCTCGCTATCTATCTTTGGATAGACCATACTTTTACCAAAAACTAAAGATGCGATCGCCTCAATCGGCACCGATATGCTAATCCTCGGTCTGGTCGGACGCGCCGCGCCAACTCAATAAATCTTAAATTTTGCTTGGGGTAGGATATTGTAAAAAATCATTAAGTTTACGGTCAATTACGGTAGATTATAGTAAAGTGAAAGCAAAGCCTCGCGCTCACCCATGCAGCTAGTTAAAAAGCCCTAGTAAAAAAGCAGAGCGCCGCTCAAAACTAACGCTGAGAGTAGGCGAGTCAAATATTTGCCTGTAAAACCTGCAATTACAGTCATCAGGACAGGGTTTAGAAGCTCTAGATAATGCCGATCGCCCTTTTTGACAAAATCACTATAATGCAATAATTGTCTGCGCTGTCAATAGGTAAATCAGAGATGCGATCGACAAATCACCTATTCTGTTTCCTAGAAATATTTGCCAGCGAAGGCGGTATTCAATCCTACGTTCAAGACATTTTCAAAGCTTACGTGTCAATAACCGGAAACACGAACTCGCCGCCGCAAGCTGAAGTTTTGTTGTTGCGAGATTCCCCAGACTGCAACAATCCTTACGAGTCAAAAAATCTAACATTTTATTACCTCAAAACCGATAATCCCTGGTTGGGCCGTCTTAAGTTTGCTACAGTATTACTAACTCGCTTGCTGCAAAAACGACCACAGCGGGTTTTTTGCGGTCACATCAAACTCGCACCGCTAATTCAAACTTTATGCCAGCCGCTGCGAATCCCCTACACAATTTTAACTTACGGCAAGGAAGTGTGGGAACCGCTTGGGCCCAAATATCAAACAGCAATGAGACAAGCTGAGAGTATTTGGACTATTAGCAGGTATACGCGCGATTCCCTACGGGATAGCTTAGCTTCACGCACTTGCGAAATTAACAACTTAAATCCCGAAAAATTCCAAATAGTGCCTTGTACTGTAGATGAAAATATATTTACGAATGGGCCCAAGCCACAGGATTTATTAGAGCAGTACAATTTGGTTGGTGCTAAAATATTGATGACTGTAGCCAGATTGCGATCGACGGATATTTACAAAGGCGTCGATGTCACCATTCAAGCTTTGCCACAAATAGCCGAAACTTTTCCGAATGTGAAATACTTAGTTATTGGCAGAGGAGACGATCGATCTAGATTAGCGAAACTCGCTGAGGATTTGGGAGTTACCGAAAGAGTAATATTTGCCGGTTTTGTACCCACAGAAAATTTAGCAGCACATTACCAGTTAGCCGATGCTTATGTAATGCCCTCCCAGGAAGGCTTCGGTATAGTTTATTTGGAAGCGCTGGCTTGCGGAGTACCCGTACTCGCGGGAGACGCGGACGGATCGGCAGATCCGCTGCAAGATGGTAAACTGGGATGGCGAGTTCCCCACCGAGATTCAGCAGCAGTAGCGGTTGCTTGTGTAGAAATGCTGCGAGGGGAGGATAAAAGGTGCGATCGCCACTGGTTGAGGGAACAAACCCTGGCAAGATTTAGTTTTGAATCCCTTTGTCAATCCTTACAAGGAATTTTTCAACCCTCTGACTCTGATTAACTTATAACGTAGAGAGCGGTTTCTGGGTGTACAATGGGAAAATTAACTCGATCGACCGCCGGAATTTCTGAGTAGGATAGAGTTATGCCTACCTGCAAAGACACCCAAGGAGACCACAGTGAACCAAGGCACCCCCAAAATATCTTTCAAGCTACCCCGTATTAGTAATTGGCTGATACTGCTGGGCATCGCGTATTTGTTGGTGTCTATTGGTTTGGGTTGGATAGTTAAATCAGTGTTGATTTTAGTAGCTTTTTTGTTGCTGACGCCTGTGGTTGCATTTTTCGCGCTTCAGTGGTGGCTGAAACGCAATTTAATTGAGGACAAGTGTCCAGTTTGTCAATACGAATTTACAGCCTTAAATCAAACTCAGCTTCAGTGTGCCAACTGCGGCGAACCTCTGAAAATAGAGGAAGGTCATTTTAGTCGCTTGACACCGCCCGGTACGATCGATGTTACCGCAGTAGAAGTATCATCGGTTCAACAGTTAGAAGATTAACCGATTTTAGATTTTAGATTTGGGATTTTAGATTGGAGAATTGTTGAATGTTAACTGCTAACGGCTAACTGTATTACCAATTCCCATCCCTAAAATTACTTTTCCAAGCGCACTGCATACCACTGCAAAAATTTTCCAGGCCCGACATCTAATTCACAATAAGTATCAATCAAATACTTGGCTTGAGCTTCCACGCCAGATATTTTATTCACGTCCTGCGGCAAATCTTCGTGTTTCTCGGTTAAGACGGCTTTCAGCTTTTCTAACAGTTCCGCCGCAGTCAAAAACTGCTCTGGCTGGTTTGTTTCTAACACCACAAAAGTGTCTTCGTCATACAGTGACATAGTTTCAAAGGTTGAGGTTAATTATTTCTAAAGTTTCGTACACTTAAGCGATCGAAAGTATAAACTCTTAATTACAATTTTTCAGCCCCGGCTCGATCGTGTTACAATTGAACAACATCAGAATTCCTAGCGGATTACCGTTATTAACTTACTTGTTAACTTACTTGTTAACCGAGTTCTCAACAGATCCGACACAGCATTTCTGAGGAGATTTGTCAAGTGCAAATTTGTCAAGTGTCAAATTGTCAAGAAATATTCGATCGGCTGTATCTAATTATAACTGGCACTATACATTCCCATGATCACATCTTCCACTTCAACCCCAGTTGCGCGCAAACCCTCTAAATCAGAAGGTCTCAAAGAACGCAGCAACTATTTACGAGAACCCGTTGCGACTGAATTGTTACAAGAAACTACCCACTTCACCGAAGAGGGGATTCAGATTCTCAAATTTCACGGCTCGTACCAGCAAGACAACCGCGACAATCGAGTTAAAGGACAAGAAAAAGACTATCAGTTCATGCTCCGCACCCGCAATCCCGGCGGGTTCACTCCGCCGCAATTATACCTAGCCTTAGACAAGCTATCTGAAGAATACGGCAACCACACGCTCCGCGTCACAACGCGCCAAGGTTTCCAACTGCACGGCGTGTTGAAAAAAAATCTTAAAGTAGTGTTTTCCTCAATTATTAAAAATATGGGGTCAACCTTGGGAGCTTGCGGCGACTTGAACCGCAACGTCATGGCACCGCCAGCACCATACAAAAATCGCCCAGAATACCAGTATGCGCTGCAATACGCCAACAATGTCGCCGATTTGCTGACACCGCAAACCGGTGCTTATTACGAAATTTGGTTGGACGGCGAAAAAGCTGTTTCAGCCGAGGAAGACCCCGCAGTCAAGGCCGCGAGACAGAAAAACGGCAACGGCACAATCTTTAGCGACGACAAAGAAGAACCGATTTACGGCAGCCATTATATGCCGCGCAAGTTCAAGTGTTCCGTTACCGTGCCGGGAGACAATTCAATTGACTTGTACTCTCAGGATTTGAGCTTGGTGGTAATTACCAATGAAGCTGGCGAGTTGCAAGGTTTTGACGTGTTTGCTGGCGGCGGTTTGGGCCGTACTCACAACAAAGAAGAGACTTTTGCGCGGGTTGCGGATGAGATTTGCTATGTGGCCAAGGACGATGTTTACGATTTGGTCAAGGCAATTGTAGCAACCCAGAGAGATTACGGCGATCGCACAGACAGACGGCACGCGCGGCTGAAGTACCTGATTAACGACAAAGGCGTACAGTGGTTCCGCGAAAAAGTAGCCGAATATTTTGGCAAGCCACTAGAAGCCTTTAAACCGCTGCCAGAGTGGAAGTATTTGGATTTCTTGGGCTGGCACGAACAAGGAGACGGCAAGCTGTTTGTCGGCATTTCTGTGGATAATGGCCGGATCAAGGATGAAGGTTCATTTCAGCTAAAAACAGCTTTGCGGGAAATCGTGCAGAAGTACAACTTGCCGATACTGGCGACACCGCACCAAAACGTGCTGATTTACGATGTTTCGCCGGATATCAAACAGGAAATTCAGGGAATACTCGATCGATGCGGCATTCAGCGAGAAACTGCGATCGACCCCTTAGTGCGCTATGGGATGGCTTGTCCAGCAATGCCGACTTGCGGGTTAGCGATTACCGAGTCTGAGCGCGTGATTCCCAGCATTTTAGAGCGAATTCGCGCACTTTTGACCAAAGTTGGCTTGGCAGACGAGCATTTTGTGGTGCGGATGACGGGTTGCCCAAATGGATGCGCCCGCCCTTATATGGCAGAATTGGGGTTTGTCGGGAGTTCCCCGGAATCCTACCAGATTTGGCTGGGCGGTTCTCCCGACCAAACGCGGCTGGCAAAACCCATTGAGGAAAAGCTGCACGTCAAGGATTTTGAAGCTTTTCTGGAGCCGATTTTTGTTTATTTCAAGCAAAAACGGCAACTGAGCGAGAGTTTTGGCAATTTTTGCGATCGCGTCGGGTTAGAATCTATCCGTCAATTTGTAACCAACTACCAATCTGCTGACTCGATGACAACTGAGATAAATGAATTAGAAGTTACGTCTAGTAACGGCGATGAAAACGAGACTGCCACTGCTGGCGGTGGCAAAGTCCGCCGTCGAATTAGCGTCCGCGATGAAATCTACAACGAGCTCAAGGAAGAAGCAGCCCGTCAGGGCAAGCCGATTACGCAGCTAGCTACAGAAGCGATTTCCACTTATTTAAAGAAGATTAAGGAGGAAGGATAAGCCGATTTTCGATAGTATTCAATAGACTTCTGGCAACAGCAATATAAAGGCAGAGCATTTGCAGAAAAAACTTGAATTTGTAAAATAATTCCGGTTGTAGATGCTTTGCCTTTATAGTTTTTTGAACAGTTGAAACCCCGCCTGCCTATCTCCTCTCATTCTCTCTTCCTCTGCGTTCTCTGCGTTCTCTGCGGTTAAATAAAAAAAATCTCTAATAGAAAACGAACAATCCCCAATTCAATGCCTCAACTACAAAGATTAGCAGTTACAGCAGCTCAAATTTGCGATCGCCAAATCGACCTAACTAGAGAACAGCAGCATTATTTAAATCGAGTGCTACGTTTGCAAGCGGGCGATCGATTTATTGCGATGGACGGGCGAGGGCATTGGTGGTTAGCAGTCCTAGAAGTACGGGAAACCGGGTTATTTGCCTCGATAGCAGAGGAGATTGCGGTGAACAGGGAGCTACCCGTGGCAGTAACTTTGATGGCGGCATTGCCCAAGGGAAACGGTTTTGACGAGGTTGTGAGGCAGGCAACGGAGTTGGGTGTGGCAAGTATTGTGCCGGTAACGAGCGATCGAACATTGCTCAAACCGAGTTCTCAGAAGGTCGATCGGTGGAGAAGAATTGCTGCGGAGGCGGCGGAACAGTCGGAACGTCAATTTGTGCCGACGATTTTAGAGCCTGTTTCGTTTGATATTTCTGTGAAAGATTGCGGTCAAAAATATCGATATATTTGTGTTGCTCGCGGAGACAATCGGCATTTGTGGGATTGTTTGTTGGGTAATTTAGAACCCCCCCAGCCCCCCTTGTTAAGGGGGGAGCAAGAATTAGAACCCCATTTTGTAGGGGCGGTGCCCCCGTGCCCGCCCCCTGGGGGAGAATTATCGATTGTCATAGCTATTGGCCCGGAGGGTGGATGGACTGAGGGTGAGGTGGAAAGGGCGATCGAATTGGGTTTTGAAGCTGTTTCTTTGGGGAGTAGAATTCTGAGAGCGGTGACAGCTCCGATTGTGGCTTTGTCTTTAGTTGGAGCGGCCTTTGAGAAGTGCTAATATCCACCAAGCCGATCGGAGACTGGATGGGTTTGGCGATCGCAGCTAAAATGTAAATAGATAATTATCATAGGAGTAATATGTTACAGTCAGTAGAGGGGATATACCGAAATGGCAAAATTGAGTTATTGGAAATGCCTGCCGACATAGAAGAAGCGCAAGTTATTGTTACTTTTATGCCAAAATTAGGGTTAGTAAACTTGCAATCTCGCGGTATCAACCAGGAAGAAGCAGCAGATTTACGGGTTCGGTTGAGTAGATTTGCTCCTGATTGGGAACTACCGGAGATGGATGCTTACGATGCCTTATAGTCGCGGTGATGTGGTTTTGGTTTTGTTTCCCAGCTCGGATTTGCGTACTGCGAAACGCCGTCCAGCTTTGATAGTTCAAGCTAATAATCTGGGGACTGGTTTAGGGCAAACAATTACGGCAATGATTACTAGCAACTTAGCCCGTTCAGGACACCCAAGCCGGGTTTTTGTTTCCCTAGCAACACCGGAAGGGCAGCAAACGGGATTGCTAGCTGACTCGGTAATTATGACAGACAATCTTGTGACGCTTCTAGAAGTTGAAATCGATCGCAAAATTGGTATTTTGTCGGATATGGTGGCAGTGGATGCAGCACTCAAGCACACTTTTGGAATCTGATAAAAAAAGGCGTTTTAATTCAGTAAATATAAAAAAACACTTAAATTAATCAAATCAACTCTGTCTCGTGTTAAGAGGAATTATCAGATAAATGGGTTGAGGAGGAATGAAAATAGAGTTGAGGAAAGGTCGATCGCTCTTTTGGTCGATTCCCTACGGGATAGCTTCGCTTCACGCACTTTTGGCAATTTTTGGTACAACATCAGTTTCTGCACAATCTCCGAGCTTTCCCATTGCTCAACAGATTAATTGCGATCGCCCGCAAGGAGATGTGCAAGTCAGAGCTTGTATTCGGTTGAATTACGAAGCCTCGGATCAACGACTTAACGAGATTTACAAACAACTGATTTCCCAATTGAGCGGCGAAGAGCGGGCGCTACTTTCCGAAGCACAATTAGGGTGGATTCAGTTAAGAGATAAAACCTGTGAATTTGAAGTTTATAAAAATCGTGGCGGTACGGGTTATCGAGGTTTCCTCAATGAATGTTTGGATCGCATGACGAAACAGCGCACTGCGGAATTAGAAAAGTATTTAAAACAGAGATAGAATAGGAAGTACAGCGTACAATACCTGACAACAATAAATAGAAACAAGTATTTATGAAAACCCGATCGCCCTTCCCCCTCACCCTCACCCTCATCTCAGCAATTGTCACCACCATCGTCCCAGCAGTTTTCGCCCAGCAACAGCCATCAGCCAACCAAATCTACATCGATAAAAATTGCCAGCGCAATCAGCAACTACCGCAACTTGAAAGATTTACTATCTTTAGCAGAAACGAATTTACAACTAACGGTCAAAACTATTGGTTCTACGCCGCCCGCTATCTAGACGGATCCGTGCTTTTCTGTACCTCACAACCCAACTTCAACCAACCTAAACCTCTAACAGCAAAACAAATACAATCCCAATTTATTGACAAAATAGTCCGAGACCCCAACAACAAAACAGCCTTTATCATCGCAGTCAGAAACGGAAATGGCCCTGGTGCAACAACCACAAATTACCGCTTAGATTTGAGCAATGTCGATCGACCAAAAGTCACCTCTCTCTCTCCCTCCTAGAGCGCCGAGAAACCTTAAAAGAAGGCGAATCCCGCGAACACGCCTTCCAAGGACGCGCAGGTCAATCTATGACGATCGACCTCAAAAGCAGAGCATTCGACCACAACATAACACTGTTCGACACCAGCGGCAAAAATATTTCCCAAAAAACAGGCAACTCCCAGAATCGCCGAGAGTCTCAACTCACCGTAAAATTGCCTAGTAACGGCACTTATAAAATAGTTGTTAAAGGATGCGATCGCACAAGCAAAGGTACTTACACATTAAGCGTTAATTCCAATCAGCTTTAACTCAATTTAAACCAAGTGCTAAGCAAACTCAAAAACAGGTGTTTCAATCACCCTAATAGGCTTTCTCTCTTCCCAAATCATCTTCTGCAACTGTTCTACAGTTTCAGGTGAAAAAAAGCGCTCTCCCGTTTCCACACACACTCTAGCAGGAACATTTTCAATGATAATAAACTTACCATTGATTTCAAGGGTATAACTTACTTTTTCTTCCACCATTGTTTCTAGCCAAATATCATTGTTCATTTTGATTTATCCTTAACTTAAAATTACTCCAGATTTTCGGTTCTGGTTCGTATAAAGTAATGATTTTTACCAAAGGACGAGATGGATAACTGCACTGAACGTGCAAAGGTCTATTGCCAATGGTCAAACCGAAAATCAAACAGCTTGGGCCATATTTGTCATCGGGATACTCTTCGATAACTTCACCGGCCATTATTGCTTCCCGGAGTTCTTGTACTCTGATACGGCGAACTATGCTTTGGTTTACTGCGTGTTGTGAAAGCTCAAAATCATTTTTGACAATTTTGACACGTATTTTTTCAATGATTGGGTAGAGTCGATAGAGGCGTTGCCACCTCTACCTCTCCTTCAGAACCGGACATGAGACTTTCACCTCATCCGGCTCCTTGATAGTTCCATCCTTGTTATGGATACGATTCAAGACTAACTATCAGGTTTTATCGCCTTCTTTAGAGCGTATTGACCCGTCTGTTGCTGTCTTTGTGTTATGGCAGTGTTTGTGTAGAAGTTGCAAGTTATTGTAGGTATCTTTTCCACCTAACGATGTTGGTTTAATATGGTCAACTTCTACAATGTCTGTACTGGTAAAGTACAAACCGCAGTGAGGACAAATACCCTTTTGACGCTTAATTAATGTCGCAACCCGGTTGGGGGTTTCTGGGTATTCTCCTCTACGCTTGCTCCAATAAGTCCAGTTTCCATCAAACGGACTAGCATCACCCTTGACCTTTATATGCCTTACGATTGGCGTACCTACATGGGTGAGCAATTCTAATCCATCCTCTGTACTGAAACACCAATTGCGGTTGCCTACTGTTCGCCAGTATTTGTCCTTGTTGATGTTTCCTTTTCCCCTCGTTCTTGCCCAGGCTCTTAACTTGTTGTATGTTAAGTAGTCAACCTTTGAAAAGGTTTCCTTGCTGACAGAGGTTGAGTAATAGTTTGACCAGCCTCTAATGATTGGGTTCAGCTTACTAATTAAAGCAGCTTGTGGGGCGGTTTTATGGGTATCTATTACAGCAGCCATCTTAGCTAGATGCACCTTAACCTTTGTATTGGAGGGTGTAATTAGTGTATTAAAACCTAGCAGTGTTCCACGTGGGTTTTTGGCACATCGATATGTACCACTTTTATATTGTTGTACATGGAATCCTAGAAACTCAAACCCAACATTACCATCAATCTTAATGAGGGTGTGGGTTAATTTTGTTTTACTGGGTTTTAACTCCAATCCCATGTCACTCAACCATTCTGCAATTATCTCTTGACATTTATTGACTACGTTTACATCCTCATGGATAATCACGAAGTCGTCAGCATAGCGAATTAGGCTAAGGGCATAACGATTGTTCGTTTTTGCTCCTTTTAGTGTTTCCGCGTACTGTTTAACTCTTTCTTCCATACCATGTAAGGCAATATTCGCCAGTAGCGGAGAAATGACCCCGCCTTGTGGTGTGCCGTCATTAGTAGGGAATAAACTACCCTGCACGCAGTACCCTGCTTTTAGCCATACCTTTAATTGACGGCTTAGAGTGGGGTATGTGTGTATTTTGGAGAGTAATGCTTTATGGTCTATACGGTCGAAACATTTAGCAATATCAGCATCTAGCACGTATTTGGCTTTGTATCTGATACTGAGAAAGATTGCCTCAATCGCATCGTGACAGGAACGTCCTGGTCGAAAACCGTATGAGTTTGGCTCAAATTTTGCCTCCCACTCAGGTTCTAACGCTAGTTTAACTAACGCTTGCAGTGCGCGGTCGTTTATCGTTGGGATTCCTAATGGTCTTGTTTCAGTAGTACCAGGTTTAGGAATCATTACCCTACGAGTGGGTTTTGCCTTTCCAG
Source organism: Microcoleus sp. SVA1B4 (assembly GCF_036700545.1). Classification (NCBI taxonomy): domain Bacteria; kingdom Bacillati; phylum Cyanobacteriota; class Cyanophyceae; order Oscillatoriales; family Microcoleaceae; genus Microcoleus; species Microcoleus sp. SVA1B4. The sequence continues at coordinate 161,482 of NZ_JAUBPB010000004.1, read as the reverse complement.
TTAACTTTAACTTGCCTACCAGGTTAATACGTTGCTTTGGGGTTAATGTTTTCACACCATCCACTCCCGCCGTATTTTTACCTTGGTTATCTTGTGTCACCCTACGTACCGCGATACATTTTGCCGACCACGACCTAATCAGGGTCTTTTGAAGTTTACGAACTGCTTTAACATCACCACGTTCACTCGCTTGGTATATGCGCTTTTGCAACTTGAAAGTCACCCTTTCTAACTTTCGCCAGTTGATGTCTTTCCACTCCACCGTCTGATTGTTCAGCGTTTTAGATATGTTCATTGCTACTTGTTCTACTCCATTGGAATTACCGTGTATCTGTCAGCATATTCACACCATTACAGTGAGGCATTCGCTTTTGATACAATCCCTCTCTCTTAAATCATTCATTAGCTACTTACTGGGGATCGACCTTTCCAGAGATTTAAGAGAGTTACTTCGTTCCGATTACACATTGGTTTAGTCTTTAGCGTGATGCTCTCCACCGGGTTTTCGGGCGGTGCTTATAAGTCGGCCATTAAACCGCTTATGCCCTATCCTTGCCTTTTGGCTTGGTGTTAATCAGTCTTTACCGTATTGTTTAACGGATTTATTCTTGATTCAGCCATTACACCATTTACGATTACGATGGTTCAAACACATCTTTGCTTTCGCTACACATAGACTCTTGCTCGACAGTTACCAAATTTGGCTTTTAGTATTTCTGCCTTTTAACCCCGCTTTAGCCTATTGGTTGCTGCCCAATAAACCAGGGGTTATGCTTTCACTCCTGCACTTGGAGGATAGGACTTGATTCACAGAATCTCACCTACAAATGTAATCAGTTATCACCAGTTTTTTAACTGGGCTAACCGTCCCATAAGGGTTTTAAACCTTATTTTTGGTTAAACGAATCGCACTCATAGTTTCATATCATATAAGCTGTCGCGCCTGTAAATTGCATATTCAGGGCGGGCGGGACGCTAGGGCCCCTACTCCCCACAAGAGTTAGATTGTTTTTTGACAGACAACTTAAATGCAGAACAGCTTAGGCATCCTAAATCATTTGTAAATTTCTTACTCCCTCCCCTTGATAAGGGGAGGGTTGGGGTGGGGTCAAAAATTTACGACTCCTGCAAGGATTGCTATATCTATAAGTTAACACAACAGCAAAATTTTTTAACCAGTGGCGAAACCACCCAAACATCAGCCAAGATAGAAACAACGCCATTCCCCCAATCGCCATGACAGACATCAACCAAATAGTCGCCGCCCTCGATGGTAAAGAATACAAACAAGCTGCCCAACTCATCAAAAAACTACAAAAAGACTCCCCCGAAAATCCGTGGGTACAATACTATATCGCCCGCTACTACGAACTCACCAACAAGCTCGAAAAAGCCCAAACAACCTACAAACAAATACTCCGCGACATCACCAACCCCAAAATCCTCTCCCAGACCCGCCAAGCTATTCAACGGATTGAAACCGCACAACAAAACCTCCGCCAACAAGCCATAGAAACTGCTAAAAACGACCCCAGCAACCTCGAACCCGGACTCCTCATCCTCGAACCCGTGAGTCCCGAAAACAAAGCCGCAGCCGTACAAAATATCAGCAGAATATTTAAAATCGACGCCTACACAACCCGGATGCAAATCCAAAGCCGCGGCTGGAGACTCTACAAAACTGGCCCCATCGCCGAACTCCGAATTTATGGTCAAGAACTCATCAACGCCGGCATTCCCGTATTTTGGGCAACCTTAAGCGATATTCAAAAAATCCAAATCTTCCGAGTGCAACACTTCCAGTCTCTCTCTTCTCCAGCCGTTGTTTGCAAAGATAAACTCTCACGACTCGGTGCGATCGAATTTAGCTGGTCAGAAGTTACCCAAAGAGTAGAAGGCTTGTTGCCGATGTTCATCGAAGTCATGGACTACTCGCCCAACCGAAGAAAGGATCAATTTCGCCACAGAGAAATCCGGCAAGATTACGCTCAAATCTGTGACTTACACATTCCCAGCAGAAACTGCATTCTGCGAATTTGCGACCAAAGTTACGAATTTCAACAAGGAGTTGACTTCACCAAAGCTTCTGCCGATATCCCCACTTCACCGAACCCGAAAAACAAAACATCGACAGTCAAAAACTCTCAACAAATGCCTCAAAGTACCACCAGAATTAACTGGAATAACTTATTGGAAATATTCGATCGCCAGCTTGACGTTACAGTTTGGTCAGAATTTACGCCCTTTGCCGAGACAGTGCTCGATTACACTAATATGTTGAGCAAGATCGAATCTCATATAGAAGTCGAGCGCAAATCAGAAACTCCTTGGGACTCAGCTTTTCAGCTATACAGCGGATTAGCCTTCCTCAGAAACCCAGAAAATAGGGAATAGAACAAATAGTTAAAATTAAAAATGAGCAATCCCATTTTTAAATTGTTAACGCCAGCATTGGGAATTATCCAATGCCCAATTCCCTATTATCAATTCCCAATTTCCTACTTCGTTTTCACCTGACGAGCCATTTCCCGGAAATTGTTCATGCTGGGGCCAGGGCTCCGACGACTTCCAGTTGGTGTCGGCATTAAATTATTAGGAGCAAAAGTCCGATTCGGTTCAGCTTGACTCGGCACTTTGCCGTTAGTTGCTGCAACCGCAGGTACCTTCGCAGGTTCGGGAGTATTAGCAGGAACGCTAGCGACTGGTTCCTTGTCTTTCTTAGACTTTTTCTCTACCTTAGCCTTCTTAGCAGGTTCAGACTTCTCAGACTTTTCAGACTTAACAGGCTCAACTTTTGCCGGTGCGATCGCCACAGGCTCAGACTTCGCAGGCGCAACTTTTGCTGGTTCCTTCGCTCCCGATTCACCCAAATCTAGGAAATATTCAGACTTTTTCAAGCCCAATAGTCTGCCGAAAAAGCCGAAAATACCGCCGAAGAAATTTTTGATAAAACCAAACATTAGACTTACTCCTTTTGTTCTTTTAGAGAAATTTTTACAAGCTTGTCAACAAAATTAGACTACGAGGTAAGGCAACTTTTGTCTACATTTCTTAATCAAAATTTACATTTTGCTGTATCTAAGCTACCTCATCAAAGCAAATTACTAAGTATAAATACCAGGCTGCTTTGCACTTATTTACAAGTATCTCAGAATTTGTTAGGGATTCCCACTAATGGTCGATCGTACCTCGATCCGATTGGCTAGCTGTCCTAGTAGGGGTAAAACTCCCTAGGGGAGTGATTTATGCTGTAATTAGCAAGCAATTTTCTTTTCAAATGAACAGTTCGCTCGATCGCAATCCCGTCATCCTGATACACGGCATCTGGGACACAAAGATGATTTTCAGCAAAATGTCCGCCCGCCTCACCCAACTCGGATGGTCAGTCCACAGCCTCAACCTCACCCCCAACGACGGTAGCCTCAGCCTCGACTTACTCGCCAAGCAACTCGCAGACTACATCTCTGAAACCTTCGACCCAGAACAATCTTTAGACATAGTAGGCTACAGCATGGGCGGCATCGTCAGCCGCTACTACGTCCAGCGACTCGGAGGAATCAACCGCGTACAGCGTTTCATCACCCTCTCTTCCCCCCACCACGGCACCCTCACCGCCTATTCCCTACGCCTACCAGGATACCTGGATATGCGCCCCGATAGTGGCTTGCTGCGCGATTTGAATCAAGATGTGACAATGCTCAAACGCATAAACTTTACATCAATGTGGACGCCATTTGACATAATGATTGTACCGGCGAACAGCTCCCAAATGCCAGTAGGTAAAGAAGTTAAAGTCAACGTTTTGCTGCACCGCCAAATGGTGACAGAAGCCCTAAGTATTAACGCAATAGTTGAAGAACTCAAAGCACCTATAGAAAATAAAATTCCCACTGAAAAATGAATAGCAATTTCAGCCGCAACCCAGTCTTGCTAATTCACGGAATCTTCCGAAAATCGGGAATTTTTCACAAAATGTCTGCCTACCTGACCCAACTGGGATGGTCAGTCTACACCCTCAATCTTTCGCCCCATTGGGGCAACGCCAGCATAGACGAATTAGCCCAACAAATAGCAGATTATATAGACAAAACCTTTGCGCCTGAACAGCATTTAGATATAGTAGGATGGAGCATGGGCGGCTTAGTAACTCGCTACTACCTGCAAAGGTTAGGCGGCCTTAACCGAGTGCAGCGCTTTATTGCCATATCTTCTCCTCACAGCGGTACTTGGATGGCTTACACTCTCTGGGGAAAAGGCTGCGTTCAAATGCGTCCTGGCAGTGCTTTTCTGGAAGATTTAAATCGAGATGCAGGATTGTTAGAAAAGCTCAATTTTACTTCGATTTGGACAGATTGGGATTTCATCATCGTACCCGCTTCTAGTTCCCAAATATCGGCGGCCAAAGAAGTTAAATTGTCGGTTTTTGCCCATGCCATGATGGCGAGGCATTCCAGCAGTTTAAAAGCGGTCGCTGAAGCACTGTCAGAACCCTTAAAGATTGATAAATAGCTGGCTGTAAAGTAAAACGCTCTGCTTTGAAAACCTCGATTTTTTTTTAAAATTAGGGGTTCGGTCTTCGGTATTTTCGAGTCTAGCTAGACGGATTTAAAATTTATTGATATAATCTTAATTGACACCCATAAAATCAACAATTATGATCGTCCTGCCCAAACTGGAAAATCTGCGAGACACTCTGCCTATAGAAGGAGCAGTTCGCATTGAATTAGTGGAAGGAATACCGATTTTCCGAGCCTCTACAACAGTCAAAAATCGCATAGAAGAACTGTTGGAAAAACAACAAAATTTGCAACTCAATCCCGAAGAAGACCAAGAACTGAATCTTTACGAAGAAATCGACGATTACCTCAGTTTTGTCAATCGAACTGTCCGCAATCTTTTCTTGGGCCAGATTCAGCCTACAGTATAGAAATGTCAGCTCGCCGTCAAATTCCTGAGAATATCCAAAATCAAGTTCGTCAGAGAGCAAACTGTCTGTGTGAATATTGCCATGCTTCCGAACAATGGCAGTATGTAGAGTTTACGATCGAGCACATCATTCCTCTCACTAAAAAAGGGAGTAACAATATTGACAATTTGGCACTAGCTTGCTTTCATTGCAACCGTCAAAAATCCGATAAAACTACAGCCATAGATACCCAGTCGAGTGTAGAAGTACCATTGTTTAATCCCAGACAAGATACCTGGAACGAACATTTTATTTGGTCGGCGGATGGATTATCAATAGTTGGTTTAACTACAATTGGACGAGCTACAGTTACAGCATTAGTCTTAAATCGAGAAAGAGTTATTAATATTCGTACTGCTGACAAAGCTATAGGGCGACATCCACCAGCAGGTGATTTGATTCAATCCGAAAGTTGATATGCTGAAGTGCATTTAAATTGTATAGTCAAATTTAAGAAAATTCTTGTGGGGAGTAGGGGTTGGGCGTCTCGCCCGCCCCAAAAAGACAATTTAGATGCCCAACAGTTTATGCTGCAACTGGTTGTTATTTCGCGCAGCAATCAAACAGCATCCCCAACTTCAGCGTATTCGCTGCGGCCAAAAATTGCTTCAGCTTCACAATAATACTTGAACTCAAGTATATTGTGGAAAGGGTCTTCTAAGAAGAAAGTGCGGTGTTCTGTAGGCAAACCAACAAATCGCCGTCTCGGTTCTTGATAGAAATTTAAGTTGTTTTGCTGGGCTTTCTCTAACAACGCTTCCCAGTCAGCTTCGGAAGTAAAAATTAACCCAAAATGCCGGGGATAGATGCCTCGCTGAGGCGTCAAAGGTTCGCGGCTGACGTGGGCGACAATTTGATGGCCGCACAAACCCATAATCGCAGAATTAGGCGATTCGCGACCTAGTTGGCAGCCGAGCCCGTCTACATAGAACGCTTTGGTTTGGGCAATATCGGTCACGGGGAAGGCAAGATGAAATAAGACTTGGTTCATCAGAAAAATGGGTTTGAAACCCCGTCCTTACAGGACGGCTTTACACGGAACGTGGTAAAATGTCCGGCATGGAAAAAGCCTATCGCTACCGCTTCTATCCCACCACCGAGCAAGAATCACTTTTGCGACGGACTTTGGGCTGCGTTCGACTGGTATACAACAAAGCGCTGGCTGCCCGTACAGAGGCTTGGTACTCTCGTCAAGAACGAGTTGATTACCTTCAAACCTCCTCCATGCTGACAAGTTGGAAAAAAGAGCCAGAGCTTGATTTTCTTTCGGAGGTGAGCTGTGTCCCTCTGCAACAGGGACTCAGACATTTGCAAAAGGCGTTTACTAACTTCTGGGCCGGTCGTGCTAAATATCCCAACTTTCAGAAAAAGCATCACGGCGGTAGCGCTGAATTTACTAAGTCTGCTTTCCGGTGGAAAGACTCTCAAGTATTTCTGGCTAAATGCTCCGAACCTTTGCCGATTAGGTGGAGCAGGCAAATCCCTCCTGGATGCAATCCATCCACCATTACGGTCAAACTGGATACACAAGGACGATGGTTTGTCTCCTTGCTGGTAGATGACCCTACCGTCAAACCGCAGATCAAAACCGATAAAGCAGTTGGTTTGGACGTTGGGATCACCAGTCTGATTGCTACCAGTGACGGCAATAAGATTGCTAACCCCAAACACTTTAAGCGGCTGCACAAGAAGCTGAGGCGGGCGCAAAAAGCCTTGTCTCGGAAACAGAAAGGAAGCAACAACAGGCACAAGGCGCGACTTAAAGCAGCCAAAATACACGGGCAGATAGCCGATGCTCGCAAAGATTTTTTGCACAAGCTGACAACTCAACTCGTGCGCGAAAACCAAACGATAATAGTTGAGGATTTGGCTGTCAAAAATATGGTCTTGAACCGCAAACTGGCACAAGCTATTTCTGACGCTAGTTGGGGTGAACTGACGCGACAACTTACCTATAAATGCCAGTGGTACGGGCGGAAACTGGTAAAAATTGACCGCTGGTTTCCCAGCTCTAAAAGATGCGAAAACTGCGGGCATATTGTTGAGAAAATGCCGTTGAGTGTCAGGGAGTGGGAGTGTCCTAATTGTGGGATGAACCATGACCGAGATTTGAACGCGGCTAAGAATATTTTGGCGGCAGGGCTTGCCGTTGCAGTCTGTGGAGCGAACGTAAGACCAGATAGAGACTCCTCTAAAAGGCAGTTGCGAAAAACCCGTCTCGGGGACAGAAGCAGAAACCTAAATCGTGAGGTTTGGGAATTCTAGCCCTTATAGGGCGGGGTGGATGTCAAGGAGGTAGTAAATGCAGAATTCAGAATTGTTCTTTAATTATTTATCTTGGTCTAATCCTTGGTTGGTGGCGATCGCCCTAAATACATTTTTACTCACGATCGCCACCATTGCTCCTAAAAAATTGCTCACTCCTGCTGGGCAATTTCACGGCTGGGTATTGGGCGTCCTCATCTGGGGCTGTTTGGGATGGCAAGGCTATGCTGTCGTGATGTTTTACTTTCTTGTCGGATCGGGAGTTACGCGCATCGGCAAAGCCCAAAAAGAAGCAGAAGGCATAGCCGAAAAGCGTTCAGGCGCCAGAGGCCCAGAAAATGTCTGGGGTTCGGCTTTAACCGCTACTCTTTGCGCTTTGGGAGTTTTGGCATTATCTATTTTAGGAGATACAGGCGAGATGTCTGTTTTAGGAGAGACAGGCAAGATGTCTGTTTTAGCAGACACAGGCAAGATGCCTGTGCCACAAGATGCTATTTCCCTGTTATTGCTGGGTTACGCGGCGAGTTTTTGCACCAAACTTTCCGATACCTGCGCCAGCGAAATCGGCAAAGCTTACGGGAAGCGGACTTTTTTGATTACCAGCTTGCAACCTGTACCCAGGGGTACGGAAGGGGCCGTAAGTTTGGAAGGAACGATCGCGGGTATTGTCGGCTCAATTTTGATTGCGCTTTTAAGTTGGGCCGTAGGTTTAATTGACTTGACAGGGATTGTTTTTTGTGTTATTGCAGCTTTTATTGCCACGAACATAGAGAGTGTGATTGGGGCGACGGTGCAATCAAAGTTTGAGTGGCTGACGAACGAGGTGGTAAATTTTTTCAATACGCTCATAGGAGCGATCGCAGCGATTATTTTAGCGGCGACCTGGAGAGCTTTTTTAGCTTAGGAATGAGAATTAAATAACTTCCACTCTTGAAAGTGGGATGGGCGTCCCGCCCATCCCACAATAACAATTAAAATTGTAAGTTATTTAATTCGCGATCCTTAGTTAATCCTGGACGCATTCGCGGCCCAAGAAACCTAGTTTTTTACGAGAATTCAAACGATTAACGCAGTATTTTTGGAAAAAAAGCCGGTTGCGCCATCCAGGGCTATTAGCTATTAATCATTAGTCATTAGTCTCAAGCAATCAACTCATGACTAATGATTAATAGTTAATCAAACTAAGCGTCGTCTTGCGGCCCAAAAACCATTTGTAAAATCATCGTCGGTTCGCCCCGCTTGTGATAGCGATCGGCCCAATTGCGAATAATTTCATCTAATTCCTCAAGGGCTTGGTCGAGCCGTTCCGGCGGAATATCCAAAGTCTCCATAATTCGCATCACCTTCGGTTGTTTTTCCGCCCAATCCTTCATCAGCCGGAAATATCTAGCCGTATCCTCAACCATAGTAAATGTCCGCTCTTCCTGCTCTGCCGGAGAGTAAGTAGCGCGAGTGAGGGCATAAAACGGCATTCCCCAAGGAGAATCAATGCGAGTCACTGTCCCAGAATAGATCAAGCGTCGCTTAATGTGTTCTGCTAGAGCTTCGCTCAAAGGCATTCGTCTTTCTGGAGACATATCTTCTTGCGATCGCCTGTGCAGAAACTCGATCAACTCCATAAACTGAAAAGAATTGATCAGTTGAGCGTCTGGCGGATTAGGAGGAATTTTGCCTTCGAGATATTTTTTTTCATCTACAGTCAAATTGTTTCCCGGAATGCGAGGGCGTCCCGGCATCCAACCATACTGTTCCAGCCAGACATAAGGAAACTGAATCAAATATCTAGGTTCTTGGGAACCCAACATTTTCAGCAATTTTCCCTGAGTCAGAGCTTCCCGGACTTCTTCAACAATCACCTTCACCCGTTTAGGCTCAATGTGATGCAAATGTCCGGTCATCCGCAGGTTGTTGTCCTGCTCCATATAAGTCATATAAATGGCACACTTAGCCGCCGTTGCGGCCGCGTCTAGAAACGCCCCGTGCCTGTGCCCACTGGTTCTCATGGCGCTAAACGCCAGATATAGCATGATCTGATCCATTGCACTAGGGCTGAGGCTTTTGACCAGATCTAAAGAGTCATTTTTCATCACTATCCCCGAAATAGCCAAATTAGGAGGCATTTTGTCATCCTCCATTAAATTATTGCGAGAGCGCCGAATCAAGCATAGCCGACTGTCGCCGGAAAGCTTGCCAGCTACCCTAATATTCAGGTTAGTTAAGTTCCCTGATGTAACAGGGGCATGGGCTTAAAGGCTATCCACACCGCATAAGTGGTTCTTATTGGTGGCCAATTTAAGTAGATTGCTGCACCCTCTGCGCTGACAGTTTACCTATATATAAGTTAGTTATCGCAAGTTAATTATAGTGCAGCGGTTGAAAATTAAACCCTACCTGTGGGGGGGAGAACGTAAATAACTGTTGCGATGCCAGGAATTTGAGGCGACTCCGAGCCCCTAATTCTTGAATAGTCATGGATGCCCAAACCCGGTTTTATCAACTAAAATAAGGCTGTTGCATAATTGCGGGAAGATTTTGATAGTTTTGTGGGATGGGATCTCGTTGCCCGTCCGCTGTATTTTCACAGCAGGCGGGACAGCCCACAAAAATCCGCCTCAAATTGTGCAACGCCAAAATAAGGCGTGGGGGGCGAGGGATATCGGTTGAAAAACCCAGATGATCCGAGGCCTGTGGTTAGTGCTTGTTTAATTGAAGCGTTTTCAATACAAAACCGCCACATACTAGAATCTATCTCTAGGTAGATGGCGGTTTCCCGTTTATATGCTAACATATTTCAAACAAAAAACAATCTTCTCAGAACTGTCCACAAAAAGTGCAGTTGTCGCTTAACCTGAAACACTAGAATTCCAGAAAATCCGATCGCGCGATCGAATGAACGGCCCAAAGCAACTCAGTTGTGGTAATCACTTGCCTCCAGTGCGATTAGAAATCTTGTAGCGGATGAGTGTAAACATTAGACTCGGTAAAATCCCTGCGGTTGCCTCGCCTCTTAATAGGACGCTCGGGCTTTTGTTGAGTTTGGGCTGACAACATATATTGGGCGGTGGCAGTTTCGAGCATGGGGAGTGAAGATTCAAAAGCTTGAGCGGCGCTGGCACTCAAGGTAATGCCCAACAGGCTCAGTAAAGCAATTGCAGTGTAGGTTTTCATGGGTAGTATTCGTCTCAGTATCTATTTAGAGATACGACATTTACCCAGACCTATCAGGATGAATTTCCCTGAAATTATCAAACTATAGAATTAGGAATCAGGAATCAGGAATCAGGAATCATAAGGAAGAAGGAAAAAGAAAGAAGGAAAAAGGCTTTAGTTAAGCTATCGCGCCTTTAAATTGTCTCCTAAAATCCTTGTATAAAAAGCGGAAAATTATCTTTACCTCTCCCTTTCTCACCCTCTCCCCCTCCCGAAGCAACAGACACTTTAGATGCGTAGCATCTGATCTATGAGAGCAGCCAGAAGTCGATGTAAAATGAAATAAAATCTCTTGCTTCAGTAATAAAAAAAATCCTAATTGCACTACCCAGAAGGTTGCAATAATATACAAAACCGCCAAATACGAGCTTCAATGTCTCGATAGATGGCGGTTTAAGGTTTATATGCTATCATCACATAAAAGAATATCCTAATGACTGTAAACAAGAAATGCAGTTGCCTTGGAAACCAGAAAAACTATCATCCCAGGAAATCAGATTCAGCGCTCGACACGGGCGGCAGAAACTAACTCAATAACGGAAATCGCTTTCGTCCAATGTCATTAAAATGCTTGTAGTTGATGAGTGTAAAGATTAGGTTCACTGAACTCTCGGCGTCCGCTGCCTCTTTCAGGAGAACGATCGCCCCTTTGTTCGGTTTGGGCGGATAAAATGTATGAAGCGGTGGCAACTTCCAGCAGTCCGACGAGGGATTCAAAGGCTCGAACGACAGTGGCGCTCAAAGTAACGCCCAAAAGACTCTGTAAAGCAATCTGTAAAGCAATTGGTGTGTAAGTTTGCATGGGGTTAGTATCCGTGTCATTGTCTATTAACTGATACGGACTCTCCCCGATCTATCAGGATAAATTTCTGTGAATTTTTCGGATCTCTGCAAAAAACCTCACCTCTTCAATTCTACTGAGTCCGCCAGCAGCCAAGCACCTGCCGAATTCAGCCTGCCCCATACTGTCAGAGGCTTTTCGGTTTCGCAACTGTGTAAAAATCTGTCGGTTTCCGAGTCCAAAGTCACGAGTTGCCAAGTTTGACCGGCCGCAGATGCGGGGCTTGTCAGCGTTAGTGTCCAGTCTTGTTCGCGGAGGCGACGGAAAATGCCAGAAAATTGGCTGTGGGTATTTGCTGTTTGACTGCTTGGTTTTTCTACTGACTCCTGACATTCGCCGCTGGCGGGATATGCTTGGGGTCGATCGAGATAATAGCGTTGCCAATCGAGCCAGTCCGATCGATCCCGTGTCAAATTAAATAAAGGAATAACCGCCGCACTCGCCTCGGAATCTTGCAGCAAAGCTTCCTGCAAAACTCTCACCGGCAACTCCCGCGGCTGACATCCAGATTCCGCGCACAAAGCCGCCGCCATCCCCGCCGCCTGTCCAATATTCATTACCGTCGGTTGCAAGCGAGTTGCACCGTTAGCGATGTGAGATACGGAAATATTTTTTTCGCAGACTAGCAAACCGTCCGTACTCGCAGGAATTAGGGCGCTGTAAGGAATGGTAAACGGAGTTCCAGTCCAGCGGCCGCCCCAGCGGATCGATTTTGGCTGCAAGGGAATGTCGCCACTGGTGTAGTGGTGATCATTGGCATAGTTCCCGATCGCAATTGTTTCACAAATACCCTCAGAATTTATCGGCAACTTCGCGACTCTGCCACCGACAATAGGCAAAATATCTTGTTCTCTGACTGTACTTATCCCTCGCAAGCGGCGACTTTCTCGGTAGTAAGGATGTAAGGCAAAAGAAGGAAGAAGGGAAGAATTTTGTTGATTGTCGATCGTTGAAAGGGGGAAAATATTCTGTGCAAGGCCGTAGCGGGGGCCGAGTTGCGTTTGAATGAAGCGGGCGAAACTTTGACTGTGCCAGAGACTTTCTTGGAGGAATTCTTGTCGAGATGCTTTAGATGCAATTAGTCGATCGACCCCTTCACCATAATCATTACCTCGAATCGGCCAATTAATCATCAACAATCCCCCCGGAAGCCTGCCGTAATTGAGAAATTGTTCGGGAGTGTAACCGTCCCAAGCACCGATAAATCGATCGGGATTCTCAACAGGCGGCGCAGGAATTTCTGGCGCCAGCGCACCTTTACCAAAATCCTGCATGATTGCCACCCAAGTCGGAGCTTGCACCGAATAACGCTCTGTGAGATCATTAGGGGCGATCGGCGCGCTGGGTTCTCCCCACTCGGCTTGGAATTCCCAACCCCAGCGGTGCCCAACATCCGCTAAAGCCAGCAAATCTCCCAATTCCGTGGCATCTAAAGTGATTTTGGCCGAAACCGTAAAATCTGCAAACCGAACGCCAGAAATGCGAGATTCTTCCCTTAGCACATCTTGAGCTTTTTGTCCACAAATCCAGCGCAAGTTCGGCAAACATTTAACCCAATCAGCGAAAATTTCAGCACCGATCCGGGGATCGTAAGTAAAAAAACTGACCCAGCCCCAATCCAAACCTCCCGGCTGTCGCTGCTGGAGTTCCCGCAAAAACGCGCCCCACAAACCGGTTTGAAAAGCTGCTAATTCATTGCCATCGGGGGCAGAAACGCCTGCGGAAGTCAGCATTCCTCCCAGCCAGGGGAATTCGCTTACTAAAATAGTTTTGGCACCGCGGCGGGCTGCTTGCACGGCTGCTGCTGTGCCGCCGGTGCCACCACCGACTACCAAAACATCTGCTTTCAAGGTTGGGGACATGGGAAATAGGATTTTAGATTTTAGATTTTAGATTTTAGATTGCGAAAGGCTCAGTCAGGTGATGAGTGCGCTACGGATAGATGTTCGGCGTTGGCGATCGCGAATTGAATTTTGGTGTGTAAAGACTTGACAAATAATAAATCGGGAATTATGTATGCAGCGAGGGCACAATTTTGTTACTAAATGACCGCCCAATCGATCGCAAATTTTGATTTCTCACTTTTGGCGCGCAAATATTGCCAATATGACACCGCGAATAACGATAATAGAAAAAAGGGAACCGCATCTATAAAGTTTTACGTCTTAATAATTTCCAAGTTAGTAATTAACGGCTGAAAATGGAAAAAGGTTTTATTTTGTGGTTTACCGGGCTGAGCGGTTCCGGCAAGACAACTATCACCAAAGCTCTCGAACCTGAATTGAAGGCAAGAGGTTGCAAAGTTGAAATATTGGATGGAGATGTCGTTCGCACCAACTTGTCAAAAGGTTTGGGATTTAGCCAAGAAGACAGAGATACTAATATTCGGCGGATTGGATTTGTAGCTCACCTGCTGAGCCGCAATGGAGTAGCCGTAATGACCGCAGCTATTAGCCCCTACAGAGCAATTCGCGACGAAATTAGAGCAATGGAGCCCAATTTTGTTGAAGTATATATCACAGCGCCGTTAGAAGTGTGCGAAGGTCGCGATGTCAAGGGGCTATACGCTAAGGCGAGAGCAGGAGAAATTAAGGGTTTTACGGGAATTGACGATCCTTATGAAGAACCGCTTAATCCTGAGATTATTTGTTACACAGAGCGAGAAAGTGTGGAAGAGAGTGTTAAAAAAGTTCTGACCAAGTTAGAACAGTTGGGTTACATTTGATGTTGGCGGGGTTGGATGAGGATAGGGGCAAAAAGCGATGGTGGTGAAAAGTTATTCGCACGGCGTGCAACTTGAGAAAAAATCTCATCCTTGTGTCCCCTTCGCGGAGAGGGAGGGTGAAGAATTTCTCCCATTTCCTGCAAGAAGAGGGGCTCAGGGAGACATTTCCAGCAAAAGCTGCAAGCTAAGTTATTGGGCAAGCAATGCTGTCAAAAGTTTAATGATTCAAAGTTTAACAGTGTCAGTGCTGGCGGCGGTGGGTTCATCTCCTGCAGCGGCCCAGTTTATGCCTCCTCCTCCTCCTCCTGCGGATGCGGGTTCTCCTGTTCCTGTACCAGTACCCGCAGCGCCGGGATTTCCGGGATTTCCGGCAACTGAACCTTCAAGTGTACGATCGGAAGTTTACACTTTAGGCGCGGGCGATCGTATTCAAATGGACATCTTCAACGTCCCGGAATACAGCGGCCCCAACGGTCAACACCAAGTACAGGCCGACGGTTCCCTGAGTTTGCCGTTAATTGGCAGCGTTTCGGTGTACGGGATGACCCTAGAACAAGCTTCTAATGCTGTTAAAGACAAATACGGCAAATACCTCAAACGCCCTTGGATTACCCTGAAACTGCTGGCGCCGCGTCCTTTGCAAATTGCGATCGCGGGCGAAATCAACCGCCCCGGAGCCTATACAATATCCTCAGCAGCAGGCCCCGGAGGCACAGCAGAGCAAATGGGAACTCAAATGCCAACGATATCGCGGGCTCTGCGAATGGCAGGCGGAATTACCCAGTCAGCAGACGTGCGACAAATCAAAATCCGCCGCCCCCAGCGCAACGCACCGGAACAAATTATTAGTGTGGATTTGTGGGAATTATTGCAAAACGGCGATTTGCGGGCCGATATGACTTTGCGCGACGGCGATACTATATTTATTCCCACTGTAACTAGCCTCAACCGCCAAGAAGCACCGACTTTAGCAGTAGCTAACATTACCGGACAAAGCACTCAACCAATTAATATTGCTGTGGTGGGCGAAGTAACTCGCCCCGGTACTTATACTTTGACAAAAGAGGCTCAAAGTAGGGTACAAGAGAATGAAATGGGTGAAAATTCTGGTTTGTTTGCTGCCAGCGAAACCAACGGCGGGGAAAATGTTTTGCAGCAAACTGTAACGAGGGCAATTAAAATGGCGGGCGGCATTACGCCGATAGCTGATATCCGACAAATACAAGTTCGCCGCCTGACACGGGCGGGTACAGAACAAATTATTAATGTCAATTTGTGGCAACTTTTGGAAGGGGGAGATGTATCCCAAGATTTAGCGCTGCAACAGGGAGATACGGTAATCGTTCCCAAAGCCGAAAATCTCGATGAAACCCAAGACGAACAAGTTGCTAATTCTAATTTTTCACCGGATACGATTAGGGTGAACATTGTAGGAGAAGTCGTGAAACCGGGAACGATTGCGGTGGTGCCCAACACTACTTTAAATCAAGCGCTGGTAGCAGCGGGAGGTTTTAATAAAGCGCGGGCAGAAATGGATTCGGTGAATTTAATTCGCCTCAATCCTAACGGCACCGTTTCGCAGCTAACTGTTAAGGTGGATTTTTCTGCAACTGCCAATGAAGAAACTAATCCCAAACTGAAAAATAATGATGTAATTATGGTAAGGCGATCGGGTCGCGCTACGTTCTCGGATAATGTAGGAGGGACTCTCGCTCCTCTCAGCCCGCTGTTAGGAATATTTCGGTTGTTCGATATTTTTCGGTGATTTGAATAAACTGGCATTAAGACCTCAGAAACCCGCTTTATAGAAAAAATTGCGGTTTGGTAATGAAATATCTAGGAATCAACCGATTGCCTGAAACTCCGCCACCAATACAGACGTTTAAACTAATAAGTTGTAGAAATCAAATGAAACCAGGGAAACAATCTCAAGTAGCACTGTTTAATCATAAAAAAGCCGCTGATTTGCAAAAAATGTCTTCTGGGCTTTATGGAGAAGATCAATTTTTAGGCAGCAACAAAACCGAGACAGAAGAGTTAACTTTTTGGGAAGTTTGCCGCAGTCGCTCCATCTTAGTAATCGGCGTAGCAGCGGCAGTGACTACCGGAGTTTTCGCCTGGACACTGAATCAAAAAAGCGAGTACGAAGGGCGCTTTCAATTATTAGTAGAACCAGCCGTTACGCAAAATACTTTAGCCAAAATCTACTCGGGTGAGCTGAAACTGCAACCAGCGGCGCCCGCGACGACAGAAAATGCTGGTTTTGACTACGAATCGCAAATTCAAGTTTTACAAAGCCCGCAAGTAATGGCGCCGATTATTAAAGAGTTGCAGGCTAAGTATCCTGACATAAATTACAACTACCTCTTGAACCAAAAAGCAGATAATTTGCCGTTTTCTCAGGAAACTAGGTTGTCAATTAATCGATTCAAAAATACCAAGATTATCGAAGTTAGATATCGGGATTACGATCCGAAAAAAATTCAGTTTGTTTTGGAAAAAGTTGCGCTAGGCTACCGCAACTACAGCGTGCAAGATACCACAACTCAAATTAGTCAGACTCTGGATTTTGTAAAATCGAAAATTCCCAATCAGCAAAAACGCCAACAAGCTCTGCAAACAGAAATTCAAAAGTTGCGGCAGCAGTACAATTTCATCGACCCGCAAATTCAAACGCAACAACTCGCGCAGCAAATCAGTGAACTTCAAACGCAAAGATTGGAAGCGCAATCGCAGCTCAATCAGCAGAGATTGCTCTATTCCAATCTGCAAAATCAGCTCGGATTAAACCAGAAGCAAGCGCTGATGGCCTCGGCTCTGAGTCAAGCTCCCCGCTATCAAGCGATGTTGACTCAATTGCAGCAATTAGAAGGGCAAATTGCGATTAACTCGGCTACGTTTACAGACGAAACTCCGCAAATGCAATTGTTGCGAGAACAGCGCAAGAACCTGATTCCTTTGTTGAAGAAAGAAGCCCAACAGGTTCTGGGAACTGATTTGGCTAAGGTAAATTCGCAAGTGCTGGCTTTTCAAGATCCGGTGCGGATTAAGTTAATCGAGCAGTTTATTGGTACTGCTAATTTAATTCAGGTGCTGGGCGTGCGGAATCAAGTTTTGGAACAAGCTGCTAAGCAGTTGAATCAATACTCTCAAGGATTACCAGTGATTTTGCGGCGCTATTCGGATTTGCAGCGCGAGTTGGATTTAACTAACAATACGCTGAATGGTTTGCTGGCAAAACAGCAAGCTTTGCAGCTTGAAGCTGTGGGTAAAAAAGAGGTGGCTTGGGAAGTTATTGCTAAGCCGGAAATTCCGCGCTACAAAAATGGCGAGTTGATGGCTGTTGCTCCGATTATGCCTTTGAATTTGGCTTTGGGGGGATTGGCTGGTTTGCTGTTTGGTATGCTGACGGCGCAGTTGGCGGAACGGTTTAAAAATAAAACGGTGTTCCAAACTCCAGAGGATGTCAAACAGTCGATTCGCCTGCCTTTGTTGGGGGTAATTCCTGCTAGCGATAAAATTTTGAGACTTCCTCCTGCTGAGACAAGCCCGGTGGATGTGTCAATTTCGCCGATGCCGACGGATGCTTTTCAAGAAGCTTTTCGATCGCTCAATGCGAATATTCGTTTACTAAACCTTGATACTCCGATTAATTCTTGCGTAATTACTTCTTGTCAAGTAGGTGACGGCAAGTCTACGGTAGCAGTAAATCTGGCGCGGGCGGCGGCTGCAATGGGGCAGCAAGTGCTGTTGGTGGATGGGGATTTGCGGCGTCCGCAGGTACACGAAATGCTGGGTTTACCGAATTGGCAAGGCCTGCACAATGTGATTGCTGATGATGTGGATGTGCAAAAGGTGATTGTGCGATCGCCCCGCGATGAAAATTTGTTTGTGTTAACTTCCGGCCCGGTTCCTTTCGATCCCACAAAGGTGCTTTCTTCCAAAAAAATGCAGCATTTAATGGCAGCTTTGTCAAGTCATTTTGATTTAGTTATTTACGATACTGCACCACTTTTGGGTTTGGCGGATGCGAATTTGTTGGCGGCTCACACTAACGGATTGATGCTGGTAGTAGGGCTGCATCAAACTGAGCGGGAGGCGCTGGTGTTGGCTTTTGAAGATTTGAAAATGGCGGGAATTCCGCTGTTGGGAATGGTGGCGAATAACGATAAAGGCAGCAGGTATTACTATCAGTCTTACGTGCAGGATTACGTTCAGGAACAGTCTGTTTGAGGGAGGGGAATTGAGAAATGTTTAGCTAATTATCGTGGGGTTCGTCGCTGCGAGATTTTCGCTCTTTTTTGGGATTTTTGATGGCGACGCACCCTGCGGCGCGAGATTTTCGCTTTTTTTGAGGATTTTTGATGGCGACGCACCCTACGGCTAATTCTTGCAAGGTGCGTCGCTGCGAGATTTTCGCTTTTTTTGAGGATTTTTGATGGCGACGCACCCTACGGCTATACTGTTCTTGAGAATGCAAGGCGGGCGCGACACCCGACAAGATATTTCATCCATCTTGCAGCCTTAATTGTGAATAAAGCTTTCAGGGGCGGGCGGGACGCCCCACAAGAACATTTAACTTTTGTGGAAAAGGCCGGAAAGCCTGTTCTTGAGATTTGTGCGTGATTTCAGAAAGACAAATTTTCTTAAGATTTGCGATCGAGACTCTGAACTATAATAAAAAGTAGAGAAATTTAAACAAATCGCGGCACTTGCAACTTAGCAATATCTGAAAGAAAACGTGGCAGGTAAATTCCTATTTTGTAATACCTTGATACAACTCCCTGCCTCGGCTCAAAACTAGCAGGGAGTTTTGTGTTTTTCACACAGGAGATGAAACAATGGCTATTGCTACTATCAACCCGGCAACGGGAGAAACGCTGAAAACTTTCGAGCCGATCGCGGATGAGGTAATAGAAGCTAAGCTGGAATTAGCACAGCAAGCTTTTAAGAAATACCGCCAACTGCCGTTTGAGCAGAGAGCTCTGTGGATGCAGAAAGCTGCAGACATCTTGGAGCGCGATCGCGAAATTTACGCTGAAATGATGACCCTGGAAATGGGTAAAACGCTCAAATCTGCGATCGGCGAAGTGGAAAAATGCGCCTTAGTTTGTCGGTATTACGCCAAAAATGCCGCTCAATTTATGGCAGACGTACCGGCAACCACTGACGCTAGCAGCAGCTTTGTCCGCTACCAACCGCTAGGCGCTATTTTAGCCGTTATGCCCTGGAATTTCCCATTTTGGCAAGTTTTTCGGTTTGCGGCGCCGGCGCTGATGGCGGGCAATGTCGGCTTGCTAAAACACGCTTCCAACGTGCCTCAGTGCGCTTTGAAAATCGAAGAAATTTTCATGGAAGCTGGCTTTCCCGAAGGAGTTTTTCAAACTTTGTTAGTGGGCGCCGACAAAGTAGCTGATATCGTTGCGGACGATCGTATAAAAGCAGCAACCCTCACCGGTAGCGAACCAGCGGGTGAAAGTTTGGCAGCAAATGCGGGCAAAAATTTGAAAAAAGTAGTGCTGGAATTGGGAGGAAGCGACCCATTTATTGTGATGTCGAGCGCCGATGTAGCAGCAGCTTTATCAACTGCTGTGACATCCCGGATGCTCAATAACGGTCAATCTTGCATCGCCGCCAAACGCTTTATTTTAGCAGAAGAGATTGCCGACGAATTCATCACAGGATTTGTCGAAAAATTCGAGCAATTAAAAGTAGGCGATCCGATGTTGCCCGAAACCGATATCGGCCCTTTAGCTACTCCCGCAATCCTCAAAGATTTGGACAATCAAGTGCAAACTTGCATCCAATCGGGAGCAAAACTTCTGACAGGTGGCCGCCCATTGTCAGAGAATGCCGGCAATTTCTACTTGCCAACTATTCTGGCAGATATTCCGCCGAATGCCTCTGCCCGTCAAGAAGAATTTTTCGGGCCCGTAGCTTTAGTATTCCGAGTTGCAGGCATTGATGAGGCGATCGCCCTGGCAAACAGCACATCTTTTGGCTTGGGTGCGTCAGCTTGGACTACAGTAAACTCAGAGAGCGATCGATTTATTTCCGAACTAGAGGCCGGCGCGGTATTCATCAACGGTTTAGTAAAATCCGACCCTAGATTGCCCTTCGGCGGGATCAAACGCTCCGGTTACGGACGCGAATTGAGCATCCAAGGAATGCACGAATTTGTTAACATAAAAACAGTGTGGGTGAAATAAGCTCCCACTCTATCAACCGATCGCACAAATCTACATAAGTCTGCGTTTATCTGCGTTTATCTGCGGTTAAAAATTTCCATTTAGTATTTGTGCGATCGGTTGAAAAAGACAAAAAAACCATTAACCGAGGAGAGAAACGGAAATGAACACAGCTCAACTATTGGTAAAATGTTTAGAAAATGAAGGCGTCGAATACGTCTTCGGACTTCCAGGAGAAGAAAATTTAGAAGTTCTAGAAGCCCTGAGAAACTCTTCAATTAAATTTATTACTACTCGCCACGAACAAGGCGCGGCTTTCATGGCAGACGTTTACGGTCGTCTCACCGGCAAAGCGGGCGTTTGCTTGTCCACCTTGGGCCCCGGCGCAACTAACTTAATGACAGGAGTTGCTGACGCCAACTTAGACGGCGCTCCTTTAATAGCAATTACCGGACAAGTCGGCACAGACAGGATGCACATAGAATCGCACCAATACTTAGATTTGGTCGCCATGTTTGCGCCCGTTACTAAGTGGAATGCTCAGATTGTCCGTCCCAGCACGACGGCAGAAATTGTCCGCAAAGCCTTTAAAGTAGCTCAAAGTGAAAAGCCGGGAGCAGTTCACATTGACTTACCTGAAAACATCGCAGCAATGCCGGCTGAAGGAACTCCGCTCACCAAAGATAACCGCGAAAAAACTTTTGGCGCTTACCAAAGCTTGAATAAAGCCGCTGTGGCAATTTCCAAGGCAAAAAGTCCTCTGCTTTTAGTAGGAAACGGCGCGATCCGCGCTAACGCCAGCGATGCTTTGACACAATTTGCTACTCGATTGAATATTCCTGTAGCTAATACTTTCATGGGCAAAGGTGTAATTCCTTACACTCATCCTTTGGCACTGTGGACGACGGGATTGCAAAAACGGGATTACATTAGTTGTGCTTTTGAAGAAACGGATTTAGTGATTGCTGTTGGCTACGATTTGATTGAATATTCCCCGAAGAAGTGGAATCCAGAAGGAAAAATTCCGATTATTCACATTGGATCTTTGCCAGCCGAAATTGACAGCAGTTATATTCCTCTTATAGAAGTTGTGGGAGATATTTCTGATTCCCTCAATGAAATTTTGCAGCGTGCCGATCGCATGGAGAAAGTAGACCCTTTTGCTAAGCAATTGCGGGCGGATATTCGCGCTGGGTACGAACAATATGCAGCCGACGACGGTTTCCCGATCAAGCCACAAAAACTCATTTACGATTTGCGGCAAATCCTGGACCCGGAAGATATTCTTATATCTGATGTGGGAGCTCACAAAATGTGGATCGCGCGGCACTATCATTGCGATCGCCCGAATACCTGTTTGATTTCCAACGGCTTTGCGGCGATGGGAATTGCGATTCCGGGTGCGGTAGCTGCAAAACTCGTTTATCCCGATCGCAAAGTAGTAGCCGCCACCGGCGACGGTGGTTTTATGATGAATTGCCAAGAGTTAGAAACTGCTTTGCGAGTCGGTACTAATTTTGTGACGTTGATATTTAATGACGGCGGTTACGGGTTAATTGAATGGAAGCAGCAAGATTATTTTGGTCATTCAGATTTCGTAAAATTTGGCAATCCCGACTTTGTGAAATTTGCGGAAAGTATGGGTTTAAAAGGCTATCGAGTGGAATCTGCAACAGATTTTATTCCGATTCTGAAAGAAGCCCTGGCTCAAGATGTCCCTTGCGTGATTGACTGTCCGGTAGACTATCGGGAAAATGCGCGTTTCAGTCAATTATCTGGGGATATGAGTTGCAATTTGTAAGAGTAGCTAGAGCCTCGGCTTCTTTAATAAGTCGGGGTTCTAATAATGGACATTCTTCGAGATATGGTAAGGGTCGCAAGGGTAGGTATGTTGTAGTAGCTGTTGTCAATGATACAGTTCCGAGAGAGCGCTATTGGATCGTGACAGCTTACTTAACAAAAAATGTTACCCAAGGAGAGATAATATGGCAGAAAAACTAACTTTTAAATACGATGCTATTGGAGATATTTTGTACGTCAATAAATGTTCCCCTTATGCAGAGCAAGAATCGCAAGAACTAGAATATGGAATTGTGGCTCGTCTCAATCCTGACACGGAGGAAATTGAAAATCTGGAAGTTATGTTTTTCTCCAAGCGGTTGCGAGAGAGTAATGTATTTGAATTGCCGATTGTGGGTGAGTTGCACTTGAGTTATAATGCTTATAAAAGACTGCATACGTCATTATTCCTCACTGTTTGCTAGAATTATTTAAGTCAGCTCTAAGGACGACCATGACTGAAGCTATCTCAACAAAAAATGAATATCAAATAACAGTGAGTTCTCCAGTTTGGCAAAGAGTTGAGCAAATTGCTGCAGAATTTAACTTGTCCGTTTCTGAACTATTGGAACAGATAGGCGAAGGTCAACTCAAAGTTGTTGCCGTTCCAGGTAGTTCAGTAAAAGTGAGTGAGCAAGATATTGCAAATGCTTTCATTTGGTTGGCCGCCCAAACTAATGTAGCAATCAACGCCTACAAGCTACAAAAACTCATGTATTACGCTCAAGCTTGGTATTTAGGAGTTTACGGAAAGCCACTATTTGATGTAGATTTTAAAGCAGAGATTCACGGGCCGGTTATTCCTGATTTATTAGAAAAGTATCAACGCCAATTTAGTTGGGAACGCATTACAGAGAAAATCGAACAACCGAAAATTCCCCAAAAAGTTGGGCAATTTATCGAAGAAGTTGCGGAGGCATATTTTGAGTATGATGATGAAACTTTGGAACGAATGATTTGCAGTGAAAAACCTTGGCTGGAAGCGAGAGGGGATTTGCCGAGAGACGAATCTTGTTATGGGATTATTTCTCACGAATCGATGAAGAAATATTATTCGGGCCGTTTCTTCTCTAAAGAATAAGCTCCGAGGCATTTAAATTGCACGACCGAATACAATTAAACTTTTGTGGGGTGGGCATCCTGCCCGCCCTAAAGATATAAGTTAAATGCACAACAGCTTATAAGGACGATTCCCTACGGGATAGCTGCGCTTCACGCACTTTGTGACAAGTTGGTATGTGAGGGCGCTCTTTTTCAGATTCAAGTATTCGGTTAGCTGCTGCCTTCGTGATGGACTGGATAATCCCGTCAAAATCTTTACGGATTTCTGCAAATTGTTTTACCCAAGTATTATAAGCATAAATCACTTCCTCTTCCTTCTGGCGAGCGTTTGCAATTTGCTTCTCAATCTCTCCGTAGAGTTTTGTTTCCACTTGTCGGAGTTGTGATATCAAATCCGGTAGCATCGTAATTAATATTACCCATTGCTTTCGAGACGACGCCGTGCCTATTAGTGTCAACAGTTAACACTCAACCATTCAGTTTTTCGACCCGCCCGTAAACAGTCAACAGTCAACAATCATTCCGGTGGCACCGGAATTGATATCAAATATAATCACTTCAAACCTAATAATAAGGCGATTCCGCCGATCGCACCAACTACCCCCACAACAGCCCGAAGGCTCACTTTTTCGCCCGCCAGCACCGCTAAAGGCAGTATAAATAGGGGACTGGTAGAACTGAGTGCTTGAGCTATTGCTGCGGGTGCATATTTCAGCGAAGTCTGTTGCAGAAAAATTCCGAGATAGGTTCCTAAAAAAGCTGCTAGAATTATTGCACCTAATAGTTTTGGCGCTTTTAATTGTTTGAAACTATCAAGGTTTTTTGGGTTCAAAAAGCATAGCATGACTGCCATACCACCGCTCAAACGCAAGGCGGCTGTCCACAGGGGATCAATATCTATTTGAGTGAAGGCGGCGCGGGATAAAATTGCTCCAGCGGCGTGGCTTGTTTGTCCTAATAAACTAATACCTAATCCCTGCCAAATATATTTTGATGATAAGGTTGTTTCGGCTGTTCGTTCGGCAATTACCCAAGCTACGCCGCAAATTGTTAAAAGAATGCCAGTACAAGCAATGGGCGATAACTTTTCTTGCAAAAAGATTAAGCCGAATAAAGCTGTTAAAGGGGGAGATAGGGTTTCTAAAAGCAGCGTTCGCCTCGCGCCTAAATATTTTAAGACGATAAAGAAAGCGGTGTCTCCGATGCCAATTCCTAGGCCGCCGCTGATGAGCAGCATTGCTAAAATATTAGGGTTGATTGCGGGTAAGGGTTTACCTAAAATTAGTGTAGTGGCAAGGAGCATGAAAAGGGCGATCGCACCTTTGAGCAAGTTTAGCACCACTGCGGGGAGTTGCTGTCCTACTCGCTGCCAGATTGTGGAAGATAGAGCCCAGACAAATGCAGCGCCTAAAGCGGCGATTTCACCCATAAAATCTGTTAACGGTTGACTGTTGACTGTTGACTGTTGACTGACTAACGACTAATGACTAACGACTAATGACTAATGACTGTTGTTACCGATGCCCGATGCCCGATGCCCGATGCCCGATTCCCCATGCCCGATGCCCGATTCCCCATGCCATATAAATTAGGGTTCCAGACTTATCATCTGGAACCCTAGATTTATTAAGCTTCTTTAGCAGTGGGCGGGGAGAGAATCGAACTCTCATACCTTTCGGTGTCAGATTTTGAGTCTGATGCGTCTACCAATTTCGCCACCCGCCCTTTTTCGTTTCACTATCATAACACACCGATCGATTTCCTGCAAGCAAAGATTCATAATCTTTTGAACTTGCCCAGCGATCGATCTCTCTGGCGCGCAATACTGGTACAGGATGGGACAACTGAGCCGTTTGAGCTTGTTTGAGCATTTCTCCCAGTTGAGTGCTGCTGAGGTCGTCGTAGGCCCGCGCCTGCGCCAAAAACGCATCGACATTCAGTTTGGGAGCTAAAGTCGGCGAACCTCCGGCCAGTTTCATCAACAGCGATGCTACCACTTTTGGGTCTTGGGTGGCGAGCAAGGCGGCGCGATCGCACGTAAATTCCGCACACCGCAACCATTCCAACATTTGCGCCTGCAAACCCTGGGCGAGCACGGTTCCCACAGGCGAAATTTGACCTGCAGCCAACACAATTAAATTAGCCAGAGTCAGGTAAACTCCGTGCTCGCACTTCAAATGCCCCAACTCGTGAGCAATTACTGCCTTAACTTCCTCGTCTGTGAGCAAATCAATCAGAGAAGTGTGCATCACCACAAAAGGCTGTTTTCCCCGCATCGCAAACGTGTAAGCATTTGGCATCGGATGCTGGCGGACATAAAGCTGCGGCGGCTCCAAATCAAGAGTTTTGCAGGCATCCAACAACAATTGATGCAGGTGGGGCAATTGATTTTCGCCGACTTGGACACTGGAAGCCAGATTTTCCAGCATAAAAAACTGTTCGCCAAGTTGTCCCAACAACTGCCGGACGATCAAATCCAGGCCCGGCAGTTGTTTGAGAGTGCTGGTAGCTTCCAAGTCTAGGGGGTGGCGAAACTGGTCTGCTTTCAAACCGATGAGGGGTATGTTAGACATTTTAATCCTGAGTCATTAGTCATTGGTCATTAGTCATTGGTCATTGGAAAGTGGGAATTGGCAATTGGGAAGCGGGAATTGAAAAAGGTTGAATTATTTTTCTTTCTTCCTTTTTCCTTCTTCCTAATGACTAATGACTGCTGACTAATGACTAATGACTAATTAACAGTTTAAACCCGATCGCACGGGATTGACAGGAGCCTCTGCAGTCGCCGGGTCTGTACCCTCTTTGACCCGTCGCAAATTCGCTCCCAATTTTTGCAGCTTCACCTCTAACTGCTCATAGCCGCGGTCTAAGTGCTGCAAGCTGCTGATGGTGGTGACACCATCGGCTGCAAGTCCCGCTAATACTAACGCCGCCGAAGCCCGCAAATCTGTTGCCACTACCGGCGCACCGGACAGCCGCGACACTCCGCGCACAATCGCGACATTACCTTTAAGGCGAATGTCCGCGCCCATGCGGTTGAGTTCTGCTACGTGGCGCAAGCGATTCTCAAACACGGTTTCTTTGATCAAGCTGTCTCCTTCGCTCAGCGTCAGCAAAGCCATAAACTGAGCTTGCATATCTGTGGGGAAACCAGGGTAAGGCAGAGTTTCGATGTCTGTGGCAGAGTGAGTTTGGCCGGGAACTATCCGCAAAATGTCGGGGGATTCTGCAATAATTTTCGCCCCAATTGTCTGCAATTTGGCAATGACTGCGGTCAGGTGGTCGGGAATTACTGGCGACAAACTGATTTCCGAGTGAGTGATGGCTCCTGCTACTAAAAATGTTCCGGCTTCAATGCGATCGGGAATAATTGAATAGTCTACCGCGTGCAGCTTGGGAACTCCCGAAATGACGATCGTATTCGTGCCAGCGCCTTGAATTTTTGCTCCCATTGCGCGGCAGAAATTCGCCAAATCTGCGACTTCCGGCTCTTGAGCCGCATTTTCAATCACGGTTTCTCCTTCAGCCAGAGTCGCCGCCATCATCAAAGTTTCAGTTGCGCCGACGCTGGGGTAGTCCAAATAAATTTTGGCTCCTTTCAGGCGGCGGTTCGGCCCTTTGACGTAAGCGTGAACGGTGCCGTGGTCGATGTGAACTTCGGCACCGAGGGCTTGCAAACCGCGAACGTGAAGTTCAACGGGTCGGGCACCGATGGCACACCCACCGGGCAAGGGCACTTTGGCAAATCCCAAACGCGCTAGCAGCGGGCCGATGATGAAGAAGCTCGCCCGCAGTTGGCTGACTAATTCGTAGGGGGCTTGAGCGTCTATGAGGTTGCTGGCGTTGATGTCTAAAACGTCCCCGTGCTGCTGTAATTTGACTCCTACAGCCGAGAGAATTTGCCCCATGCGGGCGACATCGACTAGACCGGGAACGTTGCGGAGACGGCAATCCTCTGGGCATAGCAGGGCTCCTGCCATGACGACTAAGGCCGAGTTTTTGGCGCCGCTGATTTTGACGTGTCCTTTAAGGGGCTGGCGACCCCAAATTTGCAATACTTGTTGGTCGCTTTCAGGTGAAGCTGGCAGGTTAGATGAGTTCTGAGCTGGTGTAATGGGTTTGCCCTCCATAATTCGCTTCGTTACTTTATACATTATTAATTTTGGTTCGATTTTACCGGAAAGTTTTTATATGTCTAGGGGTGACATTTGGAATTCCGGGAATTCTCTTTCCTCTAATTCACTAGGGACAAGGCTTTCAGGTTTAATCGCACAAATAATGTCGATCGAGTTTCATGGAGTTATCTGTATCAAAATTTACGTTAATTTGTAGCGCTCGCTCGGATCGGAGATATTGTACTTTTGTCAACGAACTTTTGAAGTAAAAGCCGACTCGGTTGTTGACCGAAAATTTGGGTGCAAGCCCCGTCCTTTTAGGACGGCTTTAAGTAGACTTCTTGAAAAAGCGTTTCAACGTTTGCTCATGATTGTGGTAGAATCAGGTAGGAGGAAAGAGCAAATGTTTCATTTAGTCTACGAATTCAAACTCAAACCAACGGCAGGACAAATAGCAATCTTTGAAGATTGGCTAGAACAATGCCGTCGCGTATACAACTACGCATTGGCCCTGCGTAAACATTGGTTTGAGTCTCGTAGTTGTCGAATTAACGCTTGCTCTATCCGATCTGAGTTCATCATTCGGGCCGAAACAAAACGACCAACTTATGCAAGCCAGTGCAAAAGTTTAACTACGGCTAGGGCAAACATACCCACATTGGCTGCCGTCGCCGTACACGTCCTCCAGCAAACACTGAAAAGGCTTGAAAAAGCGTTTGTGAGTATGTGGGAACAAAAACACGGTTTCCCCCGCTTTAAGAAAGCAGGAACAATGCGATCGTTTGTGTTCCCACAATTGGGGGTTAACCCCGTCCAAAATCAAGGGGTGAAGCTCCCTAAAATTGGTTTGGTTAAGTTCCATCAATCACGGACTATCCCTGATGGTGCAACGATTAAGCAAGCAAGGATAGTCCGTAGGGTTAGCGGTTGGTACGTGATGTTAACCCTACAATGGGACGTTTCAGTACCCACTCTAATGCCCCACGGTGAAGGTATCGGAATTGATGTGGGACTAACTAATTTTCTAGCAACTTCTAACGGTCTTTTAGTCAAGCGCCAAAGATTTTTTAAAGACGCAGAACGCAAGCTTAAATTGCTGCAACAACGTGTCTGTCGTAAAAAACTAGGTTCTAACAATTGGCGTAAAGCTCAAAAGAAAGTCGCCAAACTGCATGAATACGTTGCTAACAGTCGGAAAGATTGGCATCGTAAATTATCTCATCAAATCTGCCAAGATGTGGGAATGATTTTCGTTGAGGATCTGAACCTGATGGGGCTGTCTAGGGCGATGCTAGGGAAACACTGCTTAGACGCAAGCTGGGGTCAGTTCTTCACAATCCTAGAGCAAACTTGTTTGAAATATGGCGTGTATTTTCAAAAGGTAAGCGCCCATAAAACGAGTCAGGTTTGCCCCAATTGTCTAGCAGAAACAGGAAAAAAACAGCTTGATGAGCGTACTCATTCATGCTCGAACTGTGGCTATACAACAGACAGAGATGTTGCAGCCGCTCAAGTAGTTCTAATTAGAGGACTTGCAGCCGTAGGGCATACGGTCAAGATGCTTGCCGAGGGTAAATTCATTGGAATCCCTGCGAATCAAGAATCCCCTCGCCTTTAGGCAGGGGTATGTCAAAAAGGTGTAAGATATCGGTTCGATCGACCATGCCAGAAAGTTAACACATTGTCGATCGCCCCATTGCCTGTGCTACCCTGTGACAACAACCTAGAGCCAAAGCTACTCCTAGCATATGGTTCACATTAAACGGATCGAACTAACTAACTTTAAATCTTTTGGCGGCACGACGGCCATTCCCGTGCTGCCCGGTTTTACTGTGGTTTCCGGGCCCAACGGTTCTGGGAAGTCGAACATCCTCGACGCTTTGCTGTTTTGTCTCGGACTTTCGAGTTCTAAGGGAATGCGGGCTGAACGTTTGCCGGATTTGGTGAACAGCGCCCAAAACAAACGCGGTACGATCGAAGCTAGCGTGACTGCGACTTTTGCCCTGGAAGATGTGGGAGAGGAATGGTTCGCGCGGGATGAAGATGAGGAGGAAAATGCAGCAGATGAGTTATCTGTGGAAGCAGAGGAAGTCGAAGCGATAGAAACTGCCGAAACTCAAGACAACAACGGACAATCATCTGCCAATCGAAAATCCAAAATCGAAAATCGAAAATCGGAAGAGTTATCTGTTGAAGCAGAGGAAGTCGAAGGGATAGAAACTGCCGAAACTCCAGATAACAACGGCCAATCATCTGCTAATCAAGAATCGCCTCTCTCAGTTGCAGAAGCCGAAGGGATAGAAATTACCGAAACTCAAGACAACAACGGCCAATCATCTCCTGTCAATCGAAAATCGAAAATCCCAAATCCAAAATCGGATGAGTTATCTGTTGAAGACGTAGAAGAGATTGAAATCGCAGCAACTCAAGACAACAACGGGCAACTACTCGCTACTAATAAAAAATCCAAAATCCAAAATCCCAAACCGGATGAGTGGAGTGTAACGCGCAAACTTCGGGTAACTCGCCAAGGTACTTACACTTCAACTTATTACATTAACGGCCAACCTTGCACGCTGACTCAACTTCACGAACAACTCAACCGCTTGCGAATTTATCCCGAAGGCTATAACGTCGTCCTACAAGGAGACGTTACCAGCATTATTTCGATGAATTCTAAGGAACGCAGAGAAATCATTGACGAATTGGCTGGCGTGGCTCAGTTCGATCGCAAAATCTCTTTAGCTAGGCAGAAGTTGGATGAAGTTAAGGAGGTGGAAGAACGCAGCAGTATTGTGGAAAAAGAGCTGATTTCTCAGCGCGATAGACTGGCTTCCGATCGCACAAAAGCGGAAAAATATCAAAAATTGCGGGCGGAATTTCAAGAAAAATCGCAATGGGAAATTGTGCTGAAATTCCGGCAATTGCAGCAGCAAGAATGGAAACTGCGCGAACAAATCGAAATGGGCGATCGCACTTCTGCATCTCTCACCGAACAACTGCAAACAATTAGCACCCAAATTCAAGCAGCAACCGCCGAACTTGACGCGCTGAATGCCCGCGTTAAAGCTTTGGGAGAGTCGGAATTGTTGGCTTTACAAGCGACGATTGCCACTCAGGAAGCGGAACGGCGGCAACTGCAAAACCGCAAACAGGATTTGGAAAAAACTGCTGGGCAAATGGCGGCTAATATAGCACAAACCGAGGAAGAAGTTCGGCAATTCCGGCAAAGTTTGGAGCAAATTGAGATTGAAATATCTTATGTTAAATCTCAGCAGGGGAGTTTTCAGGAACAGCGGGACGCAGCCCAGCAAAGTTTAGATGAAAATCGGGAAATTGCAAATGCGATCGCCTCGACGGCAGAAGTTTGGGTACAGCAGCAAACGGAACTGCACCGCCAAATCGAAACAATTCAACAAACTTTGGAACCGCAGCGTACAGAACAAGCTACCATTGGCGAAAGAGCCGATCGCCTGCAAAGTCAAATTCAAGAACAAAACCAATCGCTGCAAGTATTACAACAGGAAATAGAAGCGAAAAAAGAGCAGCAATCTCGCCTGGTGGAAACCAAAGGCGTGGCATCTTTGCAAGTAGAATCGCTGAATCAGATTTTAGTCGAAGCCGAACAAGAATTGCAACTGCAACAGGAAACTCAAACTCGTTTGTTGGAAGAACAGCGGGAAAGACAGCGCAAATTAGACAAACTAGAAGTGCAGTTTCAAGCACTGCAAGAAGCGACGGGAACGTTTACTGCAAAAATTGTCGCGCAAAGCGGAATTGGCGGAGTTTGTGGCTTGGTGGCGCAACTCGGCAGGGTAGAACCGCGCTATCAGTTGGCGCTGGAAATAGCGGCGGGCGGGCGCATGGGAAATATGGTGGTGGAAGATGACAGCGTGGCTGCTGCTGCGATCGAATTGTTGAAACAAAAACGGGCGGGAAGGATGACGTTTTTGCCTTTGAATAAGATTAGGGGCGGCAGGTATTCGGTGAATGAAAATTTGCGGCGCGCGGCTGGGTTTGTGGATGCGGCTGTTAATTTGATTGATTGCGATTCGCGGTATCAGGAAATTTTTGCTTACGTTTTTGGCAGTACGGTTGTGTTTAGCAACCTCAGCGACGCGCGCCGCTATTTGGGACAGTACCGGATTGTCACTTTGGACGGGGAAATTTTGGAAACTAGCGGGGCGATGACTGGGGGAAGTTCTACTAATAGATCTACGTTACATTTTGGCACGGTTGATGCTAGCGAGGCTGCTATTGAAGCGCGGACGATCGCGTCTTTGCAAGAAAGGTTGGAGGAAATTGAGCGGATTTTGGAACGGTGTAAAATTGCGATCGATCGCGCTTCTGTTGCAGTCAAAACTCGCAGCCAAGAATTGATGGAAGCGAAACAAAATTTGCGCGAACATCAGTTGCGCTTGGAACAGTTGGATTCAGAAATTAAGAATTTGCAAGGGCAACAGGAACAAGTGCGATCGCAAATTGCGAAAAATACACAGGAATTAATTAATTCGCGATCGAGATTGCAGTTGCTGGAACGAGAATTGCCCGCACAGGAAACTCAATTGCAGCAGTACCGCCAAACTTTGGCGCAGTTGGAAGAGTCGAACAGTCACAGCGAATGGCAGCAAATGCAATCGAGTTTGCGCGCTTTGGAAGCGCAACTGCAAGAGCGAGAATTGGCTCTGAGAACCGTCCAGCAGCGCCTGGTAGACTTGGAAAATCAATTCGGGCGTTTGGAAGACAAAATTAAGGAAGGCAGCGAGAAATTGCAGGAATGGCAAGTGCAGCAAAACGCGGGGGCGGATGCGATCGATCGCATTGTTTCGCAGCAGTTAGAACTCGATGGACAAATTGCCGCAGCTAAGGCGGCTTTGGGGGAAATTGAGGAAAAATTGGGCGTGCAGAAGGGGGAGCGCGATCGGGCGGAATCTCAATTGCGAGAACAGCATTTAGCCAAACAACAGTTACAATGGCAGTTGCAAAAACTTCACGAAACCCAGCAAGAACGCCGGGAACAATTGGCCGCCATCCGCACTCTCTTGGAAACGCAGCGGGCGGAAATGCCCGACCCCGTGCCGTCGATTCCTGAAAATGTTGAGAAAGCCAATTTGACGGAATTGCAGCAGGAAGTAAAGGCGATCGCCAAACGCATTCAAGCTTTAGAACCAGTCAATATGCTAGCCTTGGAAGAATACAACCGCACTCAAGAACGCCTTCAAGAATTAAGTCAAAAATTGACGACATTGGAAGGAGAACGCACTGAACTGCTGTTGAGAATCGAAAATTTTACCACACTCAGGCGGCGCGCTTTTAAGGAAGCTTTCGACGCGGTTAACGAGAACTTCCAGACTATCTTTGCGGAACTTTCCGAAGGCGATGGCTATCTCCAGCTAGATGACCAGGAAGACCCCTTCAGCAGTGGCTTGAATTTGGTGGCTCACCCGAAGGGCAAACCCGTACAGCGGCTGGCTTCCATGTCTGGAGGCGAAAAGTCGTTGACGGCGCTGAGTTTTATTTTTGCCCTGCAACGCTACCGCCCGTCTACGTTCTACGCTTTTGATGAAGTGGATATGTTTCTAGATGGGGCAAATGTGGAGCGATTAGCTAGAATGATAAAACGACAGTCTGAACAAGCCCAGTTTATTGTTGTGAGTTTGCGGCGACCTATGATTCAATCGGCTGAGCGTACAATTGGTGTTACTCAAGCACGGGGAGCTTATACTCAAGTCATAGGACTGAAGTTGTAGTCCCGGAGTGTCTGTTGATGACCCTACCCAAAAACGGGTACAAGCCGCCGACAACAGTCGTGGATAGATCAAAATTTTAGACCCTAGTTCCAGCTCCCACATTCCTCTGTGGAGTAAATCTAAAATCTAAAATCTAAAATCTAAAATCGACTGACTGAAGTTGTAGTCCCGGAGTGTCTGTTAACGCTCGTGTTGAGTGATATATGTACTTATTGACACTCCTCGACCTGAAGGTACGAGGATTCTTGGCTCACCGAGACCACTTAAACTAGATTCCTTGAAGTCTCTAGCCCAGAGGTGGGACTCTCCCCAAGCGTTAATTCGGGTATGCCCTACCCTATTTGCTTTTAGGCAAGTCCTGTTTCAGTTTGAAGCAAATTCGCTTCACATGCTGTTTGTCTAGCTCCTCTGAATCTTTTACCTACTGCGAGGTGGAGTCTAGAAAAATGCAGTAGAACCGCTTAGATTCAATTTTCAAGGTTCAGCGCTTTGTCTTTTGACAGCTAGGTTTTTAGAGTGGTTGATTACCTTTCCACTACTACAAGCATACAGCAAAGCCGTGCTAGAAGCACGGGGGTTTTAGGCCCATTTTTATGATAAATAAGGATTAAAGTTAGAATGACATCAGAACAAATCTGCCAACGCTCCGACCTTCTCGGCACTCAAGTCATCACTCGCGACAGAGGTAAACGCTTGGGGGTGGTTAGTCAATTGTGGGTGGACATCGATCGGCGGGAAGTTGTGGCGATCGGTCTGCGTGATAATATATTCGCGGTCGCTGGAATGCCGAGGTTTATGTTCCTCAACAATGTCAGCGAAATCGGCGACGTGCTGTTGGTGGAAGATGAGAGCGCGATCGAAGATGATGTTGATGTTGAAGTCTACAGCATTTTGATTAACAGCGAAGTTATTACCGAAACCGGCGAACTTTTAGGTAGGGTGCGGGGCTTTAGGTTCGACCCCGAAGACGGTAAGTTAGTTTCTATAATTATCGCTTCCCTGGGAATCCCCCAAATCCCCGACCAAGTTCTCAGCACTTACGAGTTGGGGATTGAGGAAATTGTCAGCAGTGGCCCGAATCGCTTGATTGTGTTTGAAGGTTCCGAGGAAAGGCTCAGGCAGCTTAGTGTGGGTTTGCTGGAGCGCGTTGGTTTGGGCCAAGCACCTTGGGAACGGGAAGAGGACGAGGCAGGTTATTATCCGAAACCCGTGGCTACGGGAAATCAATTGGGCCCAGGCGTGCGGATACCTGCACCGGAAATGCGGAGCCGGGTAGCTGCGCCTGCGGTGGAGGAAGTTCCTTGGGATGAGGATTTAGAGTGGAATCGGCCTGCGGTTCGCCAGCCGCCCATGCGCGCGGTGCAGGTACAGCAGCAGCCAATCGACGATTACGAGGATTACGAAGAGGATAATTGGGGCGGGGAGGAGGACGATTACGAAGAGGAGGAGTACGAGGAGAAGCCGCAATACACTCGCGCCGAGATTTCTCGCCCGAAGCAGCCGGTGGTGGAGTACGAAGATGATGTGGAGGCTGATGCTTGGGCTGATGATGAGGCACCGAAGCCTTACCAGGCTCCTCGCGTGAATATTCCTGAGAAAACTAAGACTCCTGAGTACGAGGAGGAGCCTGGTTATTAGAAATTAATCAATTAGCTCAAACCAATATTTTGCACTCTTCTTAAGAACGGGCAAGATGCCCGTTCCACAAACAGTAGATTTTCTTGTGGAACGGGCTTCTAGCCCGTTGCTGATATTGGTGCAAGATGTGAGTTTAAACTGAGATGTTGCACCATTCTTAAGAACGGGCAAGATGCCCGTTCCACAATCAAGTTTATTTTTTGTGGAACGGGCTTCTAGCCCGTTGCTGATATTGGTGCAAGATGTGAGTTTAAACTGAGATGTGGCACTATTCTCGCTTAACAGGCAAGATGCCTGTTCCACAAAGAGTAGATTTTCTTGTGGAACGGGCTTCTAGCCCGTTGCTGATATTGGTGCAAGATGTGAGTTTAAACTGAGATGTGGCACTATTCTCG